>JAGHDE010000113.1 GCA_021160085.1 Pseudomonadota bacterium
ATGTAGGGGTTCGATTTATCGAACCCGAAAGAAGACTTTATAACTTCAGTATGTTACAAATTTTAAAAGGCTATCAATATAATTAAAGGAGGATTTCTTTATGGCTAAAAAAAAGCATGTTTACTTCTTTGGGCAGGGTAATGCCGAAGGCAATGCCACCATGAAAGAAGTTCTGGGAGGCAAAGGAGCTAATCTGGCGGAAATGGTAAACTTAAACATACCAGTGCCCGCAGGTTTTACTCTCAGCACTGAAGTCTGCAATTTCTACCAACAAAACAAAAAAAAGTACCCTGCCGGACTTGAAAAAAAAGTTGAAGCGGACTTAAAAAAAGTCGAAAATGTCATGGGAGCAAAATTCGGAGATCCCCAAAATCCTCTTCTTCTTTCTGTCCGTTCCGGAGCTCGCATGTCCATGCCGGGGATGATGGAAACCGTTCTCAACATAGGGCTCACTAGCAAAACCATACCAGCCCTCATTGCCAAAACCAGCAACGAACGTTTTGCCTACGACTCTTATCGCCGCCTCATCATGATGTACTCTGACGTGGTAATGGAAAAAGCTGCTGGACTGGAACCCGAGGAAGGCCACGAAATTCGTCTTCAGTTAGAAGATGAAATGGACCGGATGAAAAAGGATCGCAATGTGACCCAGGATACCGACCTGACCGTTGGCGATCTTAAAGAGATCTGTGAGATTTTTAAGAGGAAGGTGAAAAAGGTACTGGGAAAACCGTTTCCCGATGATCATTTCAAACAGCTTTGGGGAGGGATAGGGGCTGTTTTTCAATCGTGGGATGGAAAGCGGGCAGTGAACTACCGAAGGATTGAAGGGATTCCAGATGATTGGGGAACCGCCGTTAATGTGCAGGCTATGGTTTTCGGCAACACCGGAGAAAATTCTGCCACCGGTGTTGGCTTCACCCGCAATCCCGCCACCGGAGAAAATATTTTTTACGGAGAATGGCTCCCCAATGCCCAGGGAGAAGACGTGGTGGCTGGGATAAGAACTCCCTTCCCCATGAACAAAGCGGCAAAGACAAAAGAAAGTGTCCGGTTACCTTCCCTGGAAGAGGCGATGCCCAAAGCCTATAAAAAACTCGCCGCCATTCGATTAAAATTAGAAAAGCATTATCGGGATATGCAGGATATTGAGTTTACCATTCAGGATGGAAAACTCTGGATGCTGCAGACCCGGAGGGGCAAGCGTAATGGACTGGCAGCGGTTCAGATGGCTGTGGATATGTGTAATGAAGGTCTGATTTCTAAAAAAGATGCCCTGCTGCGGGTCATGCCTCATCAAATTGATGAACTTCTTCATCCCATGCTCGACCCTAATGCCGAAGCGCAGAAAAAAGTTTTCGCCAAAGGACTCCCGGCGGGTCCGGGCGGCGCAATCGGAAGAATTGTATTCACCTCTGATGATGCCGAGGTATGGGCTGAAAAGGGAGAAACAGTCGTTCTCGTCCGTAATGAGACCTCTCCTGAGGACGTCCACGGAATGCATGCGGCGGAAGCGATTCTGACGGCAAAAGGTGGAATGACCAGCCATGCTGCTCTGGTGGCTCGCGGGTGGGGGAAATGCTGTATTGTTGGCTGTGGAGCGCTGGAGATCAGTCTTGCGAACAAGACTGTCTCCGCTCATGGGATAACCTTAAAGGAGGGAGATTGGATAACCCTTAACGGAACCAGGGGTAATGTTTATGAAGGGAAGATTCCTCTGCTTCCGGCCGATCCGGAAAAAAACAAAGATTACAAACAACTTATGCAGTGGGCTGACGAAACCCGGAAATTAGGAATCCGCACCAATGCCGACACCCCCGAGGACGCTAAACTGGCTCGTGCTTTCGGAGCCGAGGGGATCGGCCTCTGCCGGACTGAACACATGTTTTTCAGTCCCGAGCGGATTCAGACCGTGAGGCAAATGATCGTGGCTGAAAATGAAGCAGACCGCCGCAAAGCGATAAAAAAACTTCTGCCCTTTCAAAAGAAGGACTTTTCTGGTCTTCTCAAGGCCATGCAAGGTCTTCCGGTTACCATCCGCCTTCTGGATCCTCCTCTCCACGAATTTGTCACCCTTGATAAAAAACAGACTGCCCAGCTGGCAAAAGAATTAGGAATACCAAAATCCAAACTGGAAGCCCGGATAGCTCAACTGCATGAGCTCAACCCCATGCTGGGACACCGGGGATGCCGACTGGGAATAACCTATCCCGAGATTTCTGAAATGCAGGCCCGGGCTATCTTCGAAGCTGCTGCCGAGCTGACCAGGAAAAAAACAAAGGTCTATCCTGAAGTGATGATTCCACTGGTAGGTTCGGTAAATGAACTGGCCCATCAAAGAGAGGTAGTGGAGCGGGTAGCGCAAGAAGTCCAGAAAAAAATGAAGGTTAAGTTCCCTTACATGATCGGTACCATGATTGAAATTCCCCGCGCCTGTATAGTGGCTGACAAAATTGCAGAACAGGCGGAATTCTTTTCCTTCGGGACCAATGACCTGACTCAGACAACCTTCGGTTTTTCGAGCGACGATGTGGGTTCATTTTTACCTGAGTATATAAAAAGAAATATTCTCCAGCATGATCCCTTCCAAATACTGGACCGGGAAGGGGTGGGAGAATTGGTCGAGATGGGAGTAAAAAAAGGGCGGTCAGCCAAAAAGAATCTTAAGATCGGAATATGTGGTGAGCACGGAGGGGAACCTTCTTCAATCGAGTTCTGCCACCGGGTGGGGATGAACTACGTGAGCTGTTCACCTTTTAGAGTGCCCATTGCAAGGCTTGCGGCCGCCCAGGCAGCAATACAAAATAAATAATAAGGATATTCAATATGTTCCCTCTCTCCCATTCGGGGGAGAGGAAATTTTTTATTAGAAGATGAGGAAAAAGTTTAACGTCACCATCTTGGGTGCGGGAACCGGAGTCCCTCTTAAAAACCGGCAGGCTCCCGGACTGGTAGTGCAGACAGATAAAACCCTTCTTCTCCTTGACAGTGGAAGCGGAGCCGCCTACCAGATTGCTAAAGCCGGGTTTAAGTATTACCGGTTTGACCATCTCTTTTACTCCCACTATGCTCATCCTGATCATATAAATGATCTCGCCGAATTGATATTTGCCAATGGCTGTTTTGATCCCCCCCGAAGCCGGGAGCTTACTGTCTATGGACCAAAGGGCATAAAAAGTTTTTTCAAAAAATTGACCGCCCTCTATCCTGTACTGAAAAAGGTAAACTATCCGGTAAAAATACAGGAACTGGAACAGATCCAGATCATGATAGATGATATAATGATAGAATCCAAACCGCTCAGCCATCAACAAAACGCCTGTTTGGGCTACCGGATCGAGTATGAGGGAAAAAGTCTCATCTATTCCGGAGATACTGATTACTGTGAGTCTCTGATCGATTTGGCGCGGAAGGGCGATCTGTTAGTGGTGGAATGTTCCTTCCCTGATGGATACAAGGTCGAAGGGCATCTCACTCCCGGTGAGGTTGGAGAAATCGCCACCCGGGCGGAGGTAAAAAAGGTTATTCTTACCCATCTTTATCCACTCTGCGATCAGTATGATGTGGTTTCCCAGGTAAAGAAAAAATTTGGCGGAGAAGTGATCCGGGCTGAAGATTTAATGAGCGTAACTATTTAATTACCTGTTTTGTAATAGTTCAGCCCCTATTACTTTTTCTGTCATTTCGACCGTAGAGAGAAATCTTATAATGCAGTGACTGTTTACTATCGTGGGTAAGATTTCTCATCCCGCTCAAAGCGGGGTTCGAAATGACAATG
>JAGHDE010000089.1 GCA_021160085.1 Pseudomonadota bacterium
AAAAAAGGCCTTCGATTTTTCATCTAAGGCCTTGATTTTATTAAAACGGGAGCGACGAGACTCGAACTCGCGACCTCCGGCGTGACAGGCCGGCGTTCTAAACCAACTGAACTACGCCCCCGATAGCAAAAAAATATCTTTTGATCTGTGATAATATAATCGATTTTTACAAACATGCAAGCAAAAAAATAGATTTTTTGCTTAGGCTTTGACCTTTTATATGTATCTGCGTATAATCGACCCTTCTAAAATTCCCAAAGTGTTTGTTTTATTGTTTACCCAATTTTTATATTAACCAGGAGATCATTTAAGGACAGCGTTTTTTAAAGGCCTCATTTAGCCAAAAGGATATACCGATGAACCCTTTTTTTAAAAAATTATTCAAAAGTACTTCTAAAGACAAGCTGATAACCATTGTTTCCGGATTGCCGCGTTCGGGAACTTCTATGATGATGCAGATGCTGGAAGCGGGGGGGATAGAGGTAATGACCGACAACATCAGAAAAGCGAATAAGGATAACCTGAAAGGCTACTACGAATTTGAGCGGGTAAAAAAAATCGCTGAAGATAAATCCTGGCTGGATGATTGCCAGGGCAAGGCAGTAAAAATAATCTCAATGCTTCTTTACCACCTTCCCCCAGGCAGAAGATACAAGGTAATATTTATACAGCGGAAGATGGAAGAAGTGCTTGCTTCTCAAAAGGTGATGCTGAAAAGGAGGGGGGGGAAGGAGGATAGCATCAGTGATGAGAAGATGGCGGAAAAGTTTGAAAAACACCTGCGCCAGATCGAGGACTGGATAACAAATCAGGATGATATTGATGTGCTCTATATAAAATACAATGAAATAATTGAGGACCCGCATTTAAACTCGAAAGTTGTAAATCAGTTTTTAGGCGGTTGGCTGGATGAAGAAAAAATGGCTAAAGTGGTGAAAGATTCACTTTACCGGCAGAGAAAGAACTAATTTTATCTAAATTTGTCTATAATTAAGTGAAGCGAGAGCTTTTTAAAAACCTGATTTTTTAGAGCTCTCAAAGTATAATAAGACGAACAAACGATAAAAAGCCTTACACTCGTTTTTTAAAATCTCCTCTTCTCCTTTCGACGAGTGTAGGGCTTGCTATTACATAAAGGGTTTGCTGAACAGGGTTTTTCAAGGTCAGGAAACAAGATTGCCCGATCCGGGTGATGTTTAAACAAGTTTCATTTTTAGTCAGAGGTTAAGCAATGGGTAAGATTACCTGCCAGGTATTAAAAGGAACAAGAGATTTTCTCCCTTCCCAGTTTATCGTCCGGAGGAAGGTGATTGAGACAATTGAGCAAACATTTGAAGAATTTGGTTTTGAACCGATGGAAACACCGGCTTTGGAATATGCGGAGACCCTGGAAGAAAAATATGGAGAAGAAGGGGCTCGTTTAATATACAAATTTACGGATCGGGGAGGGCGGAGCATCGCTTTGCGTTATGATCTTACGGTTCCGCTTGCTCGAAACATGGCCATGTACCAGATTGACAAACCATTCCGCCGTTATCAGATATCTCCGGTGTGGAGAGCTGATAAGCCTCAAAAGGGCCGTTTCCGAGAATTCTGGCAATGCGATGCAGATATTGTGGGAAGTCGAGAAATATGGGCTGATGCCGAAATGATTGGTCTCACGTATTTTATTTTGAAGAAGCTCGGATTTGAAGATTTTACCATAAGAATCAACAACCGAAAACTTTTAAATGGAATGGCGCTTTACGGGGGGATTAAAGAAAAACAGATGGGAGTTTTTTTTCGAATAATTGACAAATCAGAAAAAATAGGCTGGGAGGGTGTAAGAAGCGAGTTGGAAAGCAAAAAATTCTCACGGGACGCAATAGCAAAGACGATCGGTATGATTGTTCAGGAAGGTCAGGGATCCGACCTTCTTAACCGGATGAAAGATACTCTCAAAGAGATTCCAGCGGCCCGGGAGGGTATCAGTGAGCTGGAGGAAATAGAACGATGTTTAGGTAATATGGGCGTGACTACTAACATCAGTTTTGATGTTTCGCTGGCTCGGGGTTTGGATTACTATACTGGTCCTATTTTTGAAACTGTGATCGAAAAGCCTCGTATTGGGAGTATAAGCGGAGGCGGCAGGTATGACGGCCTTATAGGCATGTTCAGCGGGAAAGATATACCCGCAACCGGAACTTCATTAGGACTGGAACGGATTATCACCATTATGGAAGAACTCAAAATGCTGCCGGTTACTTCTACCTTGTCGGAAGTTCTGGTTGCCGTGTTCGATCGTTCCCTGGTGGGGGTATCATTTCAGGTTGCCGCCAAACTCCGTTCCGCAGGGATTAATACTGAAATGTATTTAAAGGATGATAAATTAAAAAAGCAGTTTAGCTATGCCAATAACAAAGGAATTCCTTTGGTAATCATTGTTGGGCCGGATGAGCAGGAGCAGGGGATAGTCGGGTTAAAAGACATGCGAAAAGGGGCTCAACTGACAGTATCTTTAGATGATATGACGCAAAAGGTCAAAGAGATGTTAAGGAAAGGAGAATAGCGGAGCAAAGGTTATCCCTCTAAAGTCCATGGGGGGAAAGTTTTTCGATATGCTCTCGTTGGATTTTGGTAAGAACCTTAGGAACCACAATACTTATCTTAACATAAAGATCGCCTTTTTCCGAGCTGTTCATTTTTGGCATCCCATAGCCTTTTATCCGAATTTTGGTGTTACTTTGAGTTCCTGGAGGCACCTTCACAGTTTTATTTTCTTTTAGAGTAGGAACCTCAATGCTGGTTCCCAAAACTGCTTCACTAAACCTGATTTGTTTTTCAACGTAAAGATCGTCACCTTCTTGCTGAAATACCGGGTCGCTTAATATTTCGATTTTTAAAAAAAGATCTCCCGGGGTTCCCCCCAAAGGGCTGGCAGATCCCTTGCCGGGCAAACGCAATTTTTTCCCCCTGCTTATTCCCGGAGGAATTTTTACAGTCACTCCCTTTTTTTGTCCTTCTGACAGGTAAGAGACCTTTTTTTCAGCCCCCAAAGCGGCTTCCCGCAGGGTAAGCCGTAAAGGCAAGATCACATCATTTCCTTTTACTGGACTGGCTTGGGAAGATTTAAACCCGTCTCTTCCAAAGATGGTATCAAAATTATTGTTACATCCTGACTGACGAAAATTTGAAAAGGGGCCACCGGGGCTGGCTTGATAACTTCGGCCTCTACCTCCGAATAGATTGCTGAATATGTCATTAGAACCAAGTCCGAAGTCTTTAAGGATGTCTCCGAGGTTGACTCCTCGAAAGATGTCTTCCTGGGAAAAGCGCTGATGAAACCCGGCATCACCAAATTGGTCATACTGGGCTCGTTTGTTCTTATCGCTCAACACGGCATATGCTTCGCTGATCTCTTTGAATTTTTCCTCAGACGCTTTATTGTTTTTATTTCGGTCAGGATGGTACTTCAGGGCAAGCTTTCGATAGGCTTTTTTTATGTCATTTCCGGGAGCGGTCTTTTTAATTCCCAATATGTGGTAATAATCTTTGGCTGTCATTGTCGTTCGTTTTCCCGGCTTTTTATGGTGATTGAAGATAAGAGAGCTTTTAAAACCCTGATCACTCGTATGACTCTTTGATTAGAAGATTTAAATACTGCTCGGAATCTAAAAGAGCTTCCTTATGAATGATAAAGCTCTTTTTCCCGGTCTTTTCTTTTATTAGTTTCAGACCATATTGATAGTTTTTGACAGTATGATTGCAGATATTTAGGGGGTCAGCATCTTCATCGATCGTTTTTTGGATGATTGCATTTAATGCATCATCAGCGAAGGTGATGTTTAGATCGTGCGTTTCTAAAAATTGCGCTTCAAAAAAATTTATTTTCCGGCGAATTTTTATAGCCTCTTCGTAGACAGCATTGACCGGCAGACCTTCATTTACAACCCAGTAGGTTATGAGATCTATGATATTATCATTAAGAAGAACTCCGTATTGCTTTAAGAACTCATTTTTCCTCTTGTGGATGGAATCCTTTAAGGCCTCGACTTCTTTTTTGGCAAGACTTTCAAATTTCTCTTTTTGCTCTTTGTTATCAGTGTTTTTAAATAGTTTCTCTAATTCAACAGTGGGCGAATCAACTATTTCAGGGGTAACAACAAGTCGATTTATTGAGGTGGAGGGCAGTTTTTTTTCAAACTTAACAAGCGCTTTTTCAATACTACTGACCAATCCCCGAGCACCCGTTTTTTCCTGAAAAGCATATTGGGCAATTTTTTCCAGCGCTTTATCTTCAAATTGAATATCGATGCCGTATGATTTAAAATCCTTTTTCTTTCCTAATATGATGGGGTTATTTACATTAGCCAGGATTGTATGTAAATCAGGGGCATTCAGCTTTTCAAAAACAGCAGTAACCGGAAGACGACCGATAAATTCCGATTCAAAACCATAGCTGATTAGATCTTCTGCCTTTACATAAGAAAAGATGTTTTCGTTATCATTTTGGGATTGAATTTTTGCACCGAATCCGAGAGACTGGCGATTCAAGCGTTTTTTTATGATCTCTTCAAGGCCATTGAATGCGCCACTCATTATAAAAAGGATGTTTTTGGTGTTTATCTTTTGTTTTTCCCTTTTGCCGGTTTTTCGGTAATGTTCTAATGCTTCCATTTGCGAAACAATATCATGAGGAACCTTAAGTTCAACCTCTGTCTCTTCCATGGGTTTTAGAAGGGCTCTTTGTACCCCCGATCTTGAGACATCAGGGCCGATCAGGTTTTGACTGGAAGCTATCTTGTCTATTTCGTCTAAATAAATGATTCCGTACTGCGCAAGTTCAATATCGCCATTTGCCTCAGAGACCAGATCTCTCACCAAATCTTCAACATCTCCACCCACATACCCGGTTTCACTAAATTTAGTAGCATCTCCTTTCACAAAGGGCGCGCCGATTTTTTGGGCAATCAGCTTGATAAGATAGGTTTTTCCCACACCAGTCGGTCCGATCATGATAATATTATTTTTGATATTTCCCACTTGGCTGTGGTTGGAAAACCGTTGGGAGCGCTCGGAAAATTTGATGCGGTTGAAATGGGTACAAATCTTGGTAGCTAAAATCTCCTTGGCTTTTGTTTGCTTAATGATATATTCGTCTAAGTAGGCTTCTAATTCTTCGGGTTTTATATCAAAGTTTATGCGAGAGATACTTTTTTTGCTTTCTTTTCCGGTTTCATCTTTGGATTGTGATAATGCGAGCTGAGGGAACAGGTTTGACGTTATCCCTAATTTGAGATGAATGCCGTACTTTTTGCTAAGATAATCATTAAGTTCTTTTTCCAGTTCTTTGGGGCTGGGAATCTTAGTATTTTTGGTGTTCATTTATCGAGTCGTATTAAAAGGGTTTTGGTTTTTGAACTTTCCTTCCATTCTCTATATTTATAAAAATAATTATTAATTTTCTAAAGTCAATTTTTTTTTCGTAAATCCAACTGATAAAATCTTCAAAAGGGAACACGCCATGAAAAGGATTTTTATAGCAATTGGGTTGGTATCTGTCTCCTTGTTTGTTGCCTGGATGGGATACCTCTTTTTCTGCGAAAAGCCAGTAAAAAAGATTGAACATTACCTGGTTCTGGTTTCCGAAGAATCTATACCAGCTTTTTCTGATGGCCTTAATGGAGAC
>JAGHDE010000076.1 GCA_021160085.1 Pseudomonadota bacterium
GACCATTGTAACAACCTTGTTTTTTCGAGAGACGCCTAACCTTTTCTGGCAGTCTGTTTTTACCTGCTTGGATATTTCCGGATTGTAATCCTGAATATCAATGCCGGGCGGAATAACAACGTTTTTCTTATTGCTGCCTATTTTATATTTGAGCGCCAGTTTTTTTTCTGATAACGAATCAGTGATTATGGTATCACAAAAAAAAGACGCTATCTTTTCGAACAAAATGTAGGGAAGCTTGGCTATGATGTGCCCCGGGCCATCAAAAGAGAAGGCATGGGGAGAATAGATTACCACTGGGATACCGGCCAGGCGAGCAGCAACCCGGGCCAGGACTCCCGCTTTGGAACTGTGAGCATGGACAACATCAAAACCTTTCTCTTTAATGTTTTTATAAATTTTGACAAACGAAGAAAAGTCCTTCCAAAGGCTTATTGACCGTTGCATGGGCACAACAAAATAGGGAACTCCAATCTGACGAAAAGCTTCTGAAAACGGGATGTCCCCATCCCCGCCTTTTTGTTCTGCTGAGCAACACCCGGTAACACTGAATCGTTGTTGATGCAAATTCCGGCATAACTGAATCACGTATTTCTGGACGCCACCACCCAATGACTGGGTAATGTAAAGAACCCTGATTTGGTTTCTAAATACGCTCTCGTTTTCTTCCATCTCTTCCCTGTCAACGATGAGACAACTTTATCCAGTTTCGAATCTCCTTGTGACTTTTTATCCGTAATGATTGAACAATAGATCGCTTTCTCCTATATTTTGTCAGGTTTCTGCTTAAATCAACATAAACGGTGAACAGACGTGGGGCCCGGATAGAAATATAGGTTAAAAGCATAAGCTCTGATAAAAAAAAGAAAGGAAAGAAGTATAATAAGTTCGCCAGTGAGAGGTTTTTTATAAGCATAATATACCGGTTTCGCAGGGTAATTCGTTGCATTTCCCGATTTTTTTGAAAAAATTTCGCACCGGCTCCGCTTCCTCCCCTTACATGATAAGCGATTGCCTTTGGTGTATAACCGTTTTCGTAACCCGACAGCTGAATCCGCCATCCCAGGTCCAGATCATCATAATAAGCGAAGAAATCTTCATCAAAGTATTCCTCCCCTATCTTTACTCGCTCCAGAGCTTCTCTCCGAAATAAAACCGCTGCCCCACAGACCGCAAAGACACCTCCTTCTTTATCATATTCTCCGCGATCCTCTTGCAAATTTCCCCGATCCTTTGCCCGAAAGTTTTTTCTCAGAAAAAGTCCGGTAGAATCAATACGGTTTGATTTCTGTCCGTTTATTAAAAGGAGAAGCTTTCCGCCTACAGAACCATAATGGGTATTTTTCGAGATACACTTAACAAGCTCTTCAAGAAAGGCAGGCTCAGGAGAAACGTCCGGGTTTAAAATGAGGATAAATTCTCCCTCGGAAGCATGAATGCCTTGATTGCTTGCTTTACAGAAACCCAGGTTTTTTTTATTCTGAATAATTTTTACGTTTGGATGTTTTTTTTGAATATATTCTACGACCCCATCAAGGGAATTGTTATCTACAATAATTATTTCATAATTTTTATGGGTTTGGTTCCCAATGCATTCCAGACAAGTTTGAATGTGTTTTCGACTGTTCCACGTAACTACAACTATAGATATTTGCGGTTTCATAGAATTTCAAGAAAGCCGATTAAGCCATTCCCAGGTTTTTTTAACCCCTTCCCGTAAAGAGGTCTTAGGGATAAAACCAAGTTCCTCCTCAACCCGAGAAACATCAAGCACATTGACCCCAACGTCAATAGCCCTTCCTTCAGAATAAAGAACCTTAACCTTTTGTCGGGTTACTTCTCTGATCAGTTCTATCAGTTCATTCAGCGTGGTTCCGGCACCACTTCCGAGGTTAAAAACTTTCCATCGGGTTTTTGTCTGAAGCGCTTTAATCAGGACGAAAACAATATCTTTAATGTAAATGTAATCACGGGTAATATTGCCAGTGCCCCAGACAGTGACCGGTTTTGCTTCTTTTACTAATCCCAGAAAGACGGCCAGGGCTCCTTGGATAGATTGGGAATTTTGTCGTTCCCCATAAGGGTTTGATATTCTAAAACATACATAATCGAGACCTCGGGTTGTGTGGTAAAGTTCCAGGTATTTCTCAATCATCAGCTTCGAGATTCCATATGAACAGGTGGGGTTGGTAGGATGATCTTCTGGAATCGGGATCGACTGGGGAATGCCATAGATTGTACCTCCGGAAGAGGCAAAGAGTATCTTTTTTATTTTTTCCTTTAAACTTATATCTAACAGTTTTAAAGTGGAAACAACATTGCTTTCAACGTCGTAAACCGGATTGTCGGTAGATGTTTTGGGCAGGGTGGTGCCGATGAAATGAAAGATGTACTCCATTCCCTTTACTGCCGAGGCTACATCTGTCTCATTAGTAAAATCACCTTCTATGAGTTCAACATCATTAATAACATGATTTATATTTTGGGTATCTATATTGGCCTTATCAAAGATTCTTACCCGGTATCCGGATTCAAGGAGCCCATCAACAATATGGGAGCCAATAAATCCACAGCCTCCCAGGACCAAACATCTTTTTTGTTTCTTTAACGAATACCGTTTCATTTCTTTTCCTTTTCAAAGAAATAATTTTTTTATCAAAAACAGCAGACAGGATAATTCTGCATAAATAAAAAAAATTACAGAATTTTTTATATCAAATAAAAGGGATTGTTTCAACATCGTTGTTTCCCTGAGAAGGGAAAACAGACACTTATGTTAAGTATTAGTTGACATTTGAAAATATAGCTTTATAATTTTTGAAAAATTATCATACCAAAAAGAAATTTTGGACTTTTTTACGAGTTCATCAAGAATGAAGGGTAAAATCAAGAGCGTTATAAACATAAAAAGGAACGTATAGAATGAATTGCCAAAGGATAAATATATCCTTGCCAGTTGTTTTGTTAAGCATTGTTTTGGGATTTCTATTTTTTCTTGCTCCACCATGTAATGCCTGGAAAACCAAAGACCCGAAATTAGCAGAAGAGTACGCCAATATGCTGGGCTTCAAGGTGAAGGACAGGGTGGGTAAGGTAGCCCCGAATATCGAGCCGGGAATGGTGATCGATTCGAGTAACTACAAAGATTATCCCGGGTTGAAAGAACTTCTGCCGGAGAGTCTTTACAGCCGTCTTGATCTCGGTGCTTATGCGCCCCTGGCTCCAATAAAGATTGTCGAGACCGATCAGTATCACCTCGGCCGGGGCTGGATGGAAAAGTCGATGGAGTCGGCTAAAACTATTCATATTGGTGAGGATGGATTAAGCCTGAAGGGGTATGTGGGTGGATATGCCTTTATGCACCCAAAGAATGGGGTCGAACTTATCCAATGGGCAGAGAACTCCTATTTAGGTGATACCGGAGCCTTGCGGCCAATGCGGATGCGATTATATGGACGGAACAATAGACCCGAGCGGGAGATGCGCCAGCATGTAAATTTTCTTCGCTATATGAATTGTACTGACTGGAAGGATGACATTCAGCCCAATCCGGAAAAGATCAACTATGTGGTCTCCGGCACGTTCATTTATCCCCGCGATATTTCCGGGACCGCCTACGTTCGCAAGCGGTACCTGCCGGCGGACAAGCCTGACGATTTTTTTCTCTACGTTCCATCCATGAGAAGAACCCGGAGGATGTCATCAAGGGATACTCAGGACCCCTTATTCGGGTCCGACGTGATCTGGGATGACTATAACACTTTCTGGCAAAAGCTTTCCACCACTGACTTTCCCAACGAATACAAAATGCTGCCTTCGAGGGAGATGCTGCTTCCCACATATGTTGACTTTGACTGGCCGGATGACCGTGCTTTAGCAGGATATACAGATTACAAAATTGATGAATCCGGTGGCCAGGTGCAGCTTCATTTCGGAAGCTGGCAGAGAAGGTGGGTGCACATTTGTGAAGTAATCAGCAAGGATCCGGCTTATTGTTACAGCAAGCGGGTCATTGTCAATGAGCCTGAAATCCACGGACAGGTTCAAGGTGATTCGTATGATCAGGCGGGACGATTGTGGCGAACCGGTATAGGCGACTGCAACCTTTCTCAGGATGGGGTTGGAATCATGGCGGATCTGAGTGAAGTGATCGATTTAATCAACAACCACCGGACGATTCTGGACTTTAAAGGCCATACAAATCCAAAGTGGATGGGGGCTGAATATGGCGATGTCCGCTTCCTCTCCCGAAGGGCGAAGTAGACTATGAATTTAGGAGAAAAATTAAAAAAAATCAGAACAGAAAAAAAATTAAGCCTGGAAAATCTGGCTAAAAAGACGAATCTTACCCGCAGTTTTCTTTCTCAGGTTGAAAAGAACAAAACCTCCCCTTCGATTGGCTCTCTTATCAAAATTGCGGGCTCGTTAGGAGTACATGTTGGGGATCTTTTTCCGGGAGAAAAAGATGTAGGGGATTACATTGTCCATGAAAAAGCAAGGGAATCTTTCTATATCGAAAAAGATAAATTAAAGATTGAGTTATTAGCACCCCGGATAAGAGAGAAAAAATTTGATCCCATGTTCACTCGTTTTGGAGTGGGTGGAGACACCGGGATACTATCCGCTTCGGGGCCATGTTTCTGTTTAGTGTTGCGGGGTAAAGTAGAATTGTCGATTGGCGGAAAAATTTATATCTTAGGAAAAGGTGACAGTATTTATCTGGATTCATTACTTGAACATAGATGGAAAAATATTGGGAAAAGTGATGTATTGGCTTTCGTAGTAGCAACCACTCCGATAATGTAAGCAAAAAAGACTTACTTTTATTATGTTGACTTATAAATAATCATTTCATCATTATCGATATTTGGAGAATCTCTGATGCAACTTAATAGAATTGTTTATGAACGCCTTAAGTGGATTGTGGTCCTGGTGGCCCTGATAGGCGGCCTTTTGCTGGCAGGTTGCGACCGGTCGACGCAAGCCCCGCCCCCGGTTCCGGAAGTGTCCACGGTGACGGTGAAAACCCAGAAGGTCATCCTGACCACCGAATTGCCGGGCCGAACCGCGCCCTTTCGCATTGCCCAAATCCGGCCCCAAGTCAGCGGTCTTATTCTGAAACGCCTGTTTGAGGAAGGTTCCGATGTTAATGCCGGACAGGTGCTTTACCAGATTGATCCTGCTCCCTTTCAGGCAATACTCGACAATGCAAAGGCGGCCCTTGGCCGGGCCGAAGCCAATTTGACCGCCACCCGATTAAGGGCTGAACGATACAGGGATCTGCTTGCGGACAAGGCGGTGAGCCAGCAGAACTATGATGATGCGGCAGCCGCCCTGACACAGGTCGAGGCTGATATCCAGTATTATAAAGCAACGTTGAAGACGGCGCGAATCAATCTGGGATACACCAAAATTACCGCCCCCATCTCCGGCCGAATCGGCAGGTCCAGCGTGACGGACGGTGCCATTGTCACAGCTTACCAGCCTATGTCCCTGGCGACCATCCAGCAGTTAGACCCTGTTTGCGTTGATGTGCCCCAATCCACCATCGACCTGATGCGGTTGAAGAGCAGCGGTAATCATCAGGAAGGAACGGACTGGAACAAGGTTCAGCTCATGCTGGAAGACGGCACCGCATACCTTCAGAA
>JAGHDE010000255.1 GCA_021160085.1 Pseudomonadota bacterium
CCCTGCATTTGTTAACAACAAAAGACACGAATCCTTCATTCTTTTGTATCGTGAGGATGCTGAACGGTCTGTAATTGCCATCTGGATAAGGGAAACTAACAATATCCCAAGAGATCTGGTAATGTTACTGGAAAGGATTGCGTGGTAGTTCAGGGTGAGCAGAGGAAATGTGAGGGAAGTACAAGTTAGATTACCCAGGGAGTTGCAGCGTTTGCCCTGTTCAGTAACTTGAAAAGCGGTGGAAACAGTTATGCTGGTGTCAGTGCTGTGAATTCTACCGAGTAATTGGATATAATAGTCTCCATGGCCTTAGGGCCTCTTTTTTCACAATGGCAGAGCCAGAGATGGCTCTGCCATTATTCATGCCGATTGCGAAGCAAAGCAAGCTTTTCATATGCTTCCTTCCTGATCCACTGTCAGCGAATTTTTGCAGAATAATAGAAAGGAAGTGGTTTAGATGAAGGTAAATGGAAAAAACAAGATGAAAGGAAAAACCAACCATGAAAACATTTTTTAAGACGTTAGCACTTTTGAGTGTAATTTTACCCTTCTTGGGATTTCTTGACTCGGGCATTGTCCGGGCAGAGGAGGAAAAGCTTACATTTGGGATGAATATCAGATTTCGCTATGAATTTCAGGATAATTTCAACCAGAAGTACTATGGAGACAACCCTAAACGAGGCTCATCTGATGACGGCTTTCTTTTAGGACGTTTCAGGGCCGGTTTTGACTACAGGCCCTCTCAAAATATCCACCTTGCCCTCTGGATGCAGGATTCCGAAGTCTGGGATATTGCCCTTCCTGATAGCGCTTTTTACAAGGGAACATTCGGCATGGAGCATAATCCCAACAAGGATCGCTGGGAGCTATGGGATGCCTATCTGGAGATTAAGGAACTTTTTGATTTGCCTCTTACTTTTAAGGGTGGAAGACAGAGGATATATTATGGAAATAAAAGGATTTTTGGCCCCGGACAGTGGGGAAATACAGGAAGATGGATCTGGGATGCCGCAAAATTTTCTTATAAGTTTAAGGGGGGTTTTGTGGATGCCTATTACGGAAGAACTTTGCTCCATGAGCCGGGTGAATTCAGTCTCAACCATCGTCACGGGTTTGAGAGTGCGGGATTCTACAGCCATTTCGAGCTTCCAGGGAGTCTTTTTAACATTGTTATAGAGCCATTTTTTATGACCAAGGATGATGACCACAACCGCTATAAGGGTGAAGACCAAAGAATGGGAAATCTCGATTCTTATTATTTGGGTCTGAGGAGCTGCAGAAAGGACATTAAAGGATTTGATTATGATCTTACCTATATAAGCCAGCGGGGGGATTTTGCTCATGATGATATCGAAGCTTATGGTTACCACCTGCTTTTAGCTTATAACTTTAAAAAAATAAGCATAAAACCCAGGGTAAGCATTGAATACAGCTTCGGATCAGGAGATTCTAATCCCACTGATGGCGACCATGAGACCTTTGACGGCGCATTCGGAGCAAGGGATAAGATGTACGGCCGGATGAATCTCTTTCACTGGAAGAATATAAAGGATGCTCAGATCAACCTGGAGATTAAACCTGAGAAATGGTTTTATCTTAAGGTTGAATTCCACAAGTTCTGGCTGGCAGAGAGGGAGGATGCCTGGTACCTGAATGCCAGGGAATATCGGGATAAAAGTGGAAGATCCGGAGATAAAGTGGGAAAGGAGCTTGACATACTGGCAATGTTTAATCTCCCCAAGAAAAACCAGATCCAGCTTGGCTTTGGCCACTTCTGGCCGGATGAATTTGCTAAAAAGAAGGCTTCCCATAAGCAGGCCAACTGGATATTTTTTCAGTGGATGTATAAATTTTCCTGGGGAGTCCTTTAAGGAGGTTTGATGTTTGCCAGATTTTCTTATAATGTCTTCTGGCGTACGGTGTGGTAAGAAAGCAACTTAATTAAAGAAGGAGGATATGAATGAGAAGAAGCAGATGGTTTCCAATAATCTTACCGATTTTGGCTTTCTTTATAGCGAATCTGCTGATTTATCCTCAGGCGGGATGGGCAGAGCAGAAATTGTTCCTTTCTACCGGCAGTCCCTATGAGTTAGGCTTAATAGATGCCTTGGTCAGTCCGTTTGAGACAAAGTATAACTGTAAGGTTGATGTAGTGAAGGCAGGAAGCGGCAAGGCCATAAAGTTACTGAGGTTGGGCAAGGTAGATGTTATCATGGTTCATGCCAAAAAGGCAGAAGAAAAACTAATTAATGATGGTTACGGAACAAACCGAAGATCAGTAGCCCATAACGACTTCATCATAGCTGGTCCAAGACAAGACCCGGCGGACATAAGGGGATCAAAAAACGTGGCTGAGGCATACCGGAAGATCGCCCGGTCAAAGTCACTATTTTTCTCCCGGGGGGATAACTCCGGTACCCACAAAAAGGAGATGTCTATCTGGAAAAAGTGCGCAATCGTACCAAAGGGAAATTGGCATAGAACAACCGGGAAGTTTATGGGAGCCACCTTGAAGGAGGCTGGCAAGACCCAGGGCTACTTTATGTCCGACCGGAGCACCTATATCTATTTGAGCAAAGAGGTCAACTTAGATATCCTGTTTGAAGGTGATCCCTCCCTGGTTAACCATTACAATGCAATTGCGGTTAACCCGGCTAAATATCCGGAAAGGAATTATGAGCTGGCCATTAATTTCATCGGTTTTATCACCTCGCCAGCCGGACAAAAAATCATCCGGGATTATGGAAAGAAAGAATTTGGCCTGCCCCTCTATTTTGCTGATGCCATTCCCTCTGTTCGAGTAGCTGGGAACCCAACCGGAAAGGTCATCATCTTTCATGCCGGGAGCTTGACCATTCCCTTTGTTAGGATGGAAAAGGAGTTTGAGGCCCGATACCTCAAGGTGGATATTCAGCGCGAGCCGGCGGGAAGCCAGAAGTGCGCCCGGAAGATTTCGGACCTGAAGAAACCGTGTGATATCATGGCCTCCGCGGATTACAAGGTTATCGATAAGCTCCTCATTCCTGATTGCGCTAATTGGAATATACGTTTTGCCACCAACCAGCTTGTTCTCTGCTATACTGATACAAGTAAATATGGCAGTGAACTTACTTCTGATAACTGGTACGAGATCCTTTTAAAGAAAGACGCAGTCTGGGGACATTCCGACCCTAATCTTGATCCCTGCGGCTACCGTTCCCTCATGGTGATGCAACTGGCCGAGAACCATTATAAAAAACCAGGACTCTATAACCGCTTGCTCTCTAATCGTCCCAGGGAAAATATCCGGCCCAAATCGGTTGAGCTCATTTCCCTGCTTCAGACTGGAAACATGGACTATGCCTGGGAATATTTATCTGTTGCCGTCCAGCACGGATTGAAGTATATTATTCTACCTGACGAGGTCAATCTGGGAAATTACCAGTATGACAATCTTTATAAACAGGCGGCAGTTAAGGTTACGGGCAAAAAGCCCGGAACGCATATGGAGATAAAGGGCAAATCGGTCACCTATGGGATTACTTTGGTGAAGGATGCGCCTAACCAGGAGGCCGCCATTGCCTTCTTAGAGTATTTGCTTGATCCTCAGGGAGGACTGAAGATTCTCCAGGAGATGGGGCAACCTCCATTTGTTCCCTGCCGGGTTCCAACTGCAGAAATAAAATCGAAGCTCCCGGCTGGACTGAAAAATCTGGTTGAAATAAAAAAATAACCCCTTCGAATCTCTTATCTTCCGGTTCGCCAAGATTGACTGACAAAAACCGTTTCAAAGACTGCTTAAAGAGGTTGCCGGCTAACACACTTTTTGGCTCAAGTAAGGTAACAGAAAGATAAAATCATGAAAAGAGAGCCATTTTTCTGGGTTACTATATCCTGCGGTCTTGTCATTATGGCTTTTATTCTTCTTCCCCTCATCGAACTGATGACGGCCCCTTCTGTTAGTATGCTTAAGGAAACGATCAAGGATAAAGACGTGGTAAGATCGATCTGGCTCAGTATTTACACGGCTGGATCGGCGGCATTGATCTCCTTTGTTTTTGGAACTCCCCTTGCCTATCTGCTGGCCCGCAGCGAGTTTCGAGGAAAACGACTGGTGGAAGGCATCATCGATCTCCCCATTGTCATTCCCCATCCGGTGGTGGGAATTGCAATCCTCAGTGTGGCCGGCAAAAATCACTGGATCGGTCAACTTTTCAGTGAACTTGGAATACGGATAATGGGAAGTGTAACCGGGATTATCATTGTCCTCACGTTCGTGGGATTGCCATTTTATATCAATGCTGTTAGGGGCGGATTTGAAAGCATTTCCCCCCGACTGGAAAAGGTGTCGCGCAGCCTGGGCGCTTCCATGTTTACTACTTTTTTCCGAATCACCTTTCCCCTTGCCTGGCGCAGCATGCTGGTGGGTATTATTATGTGCTCCGCCCGGGCAATCAGTGAATTCGGAGCGGTGGTGATTGTCGCTTATCATCCGATGATTGCACCGGTCATGATCTATGAGCGTTTTGAAGCTTACGGGCTGAAGTATTCTCAGCCGGTAGCGGTCTGGCTGGTTTTTATTTGTCTCGTTTTGTTCCTGATCCTCCGAATGCTCACCTTGCGGAAACCAAAAGAAGCATGATTACAGTAGAAGGCCTCAACATAAGTCTGCCCGGATTCAGGCTTCGTGATATCAACCTCTCCATAAAAGAAAACGAATTTTTTATTCTCATGGGCCCCACCGGAGCCGGCAAAACAGTTCTTCTGGAAGCCATCGCCGGACTCATTCCGGTAACGAGTGGCAAGATCATTATCGGAAAAAATGAGGTCACGAGATTATCCCCTGAGAAACGGGACGTCAGTATCGTCTATCAAGACTATGCGCTTTTCCCTCATTTGACCGTTCAAGAAAATATTACCTATGGCCTCCACTTTCACCGGATCGAAAAACACCAGGCAGAAAAAAGGCTCAATCGCATGCTTGAAATACTGAATCTTTCCCCCCTTCAAGATCGGCTTCCCATCAACTTAAGCGGTGGTGAAAAGCAACGGGTGGCACTGGCGAGAGCCTTGATTGTCAACCCCAGGTTGCTTCTCCTTGACGAACCCCTGTCGGCGCTGGATCGCGGCTTCCGCGAAGAAGTTAGAAACGCTCTCAAGAAACTTCATCAATCTTCTAATGTTACCTTCTTAATGGTAACCCATGATTTTGCCGAGGCCCTGTCGCTGGCTGAGCGAGCCGCAATAATGGATAAGGGAAGAATAGAGCAGACCGGAAGCATTGAAGACATCTTCCAGCGGCCGGGTTCAACCTTTGTGGCTGATTTTGTTGGAATGAAGAATCTTTTTGCCGCCCAGTTCAGGGATACCCGGGCTATTATTAAAAATTTAGAAGTTGAACTGGGGAGACAACCGATCAACAGCCATGGATATATAGCTATCAGGCCCGAGGATATTGTCATCAGCAAAGAAGCCCTCCATTCGAGTATGAGAAATTCATTTCTTGGAACTGTCATCGGGGTGTTTGACCAGGGATTCTATTATGAGGTCCACATTGAGGTGAAAAATGTAATTTTCAAATCACTGATTACCAAAAGGTCGCTTTTGGAATTAAAAATTCTCGAAGGCGCTGACATCTTTTTTTCCTTCAAATCAACCGCCATCCATAATTTTTAACCCTTCTAACTCTCTCTTTGTAAAATAATTTGACTAATCATTCGATTTCTATTATTTTTTTAGAGGGGATGAGATTTTGTTTATAACGTCAACAGCGTATTTTGAGCAAGTCGTACCAGGGATTTCGTGCTTCGAATTTCCGGATTGTCCGGTTTAGGTTCAAAAATTGTTGTTTAGCGGAGGAAGAAGATGAAGATTGCCGATAAAATGACCGAAGATTTAAAGAGGACGACAACATCGATAGAGAGCCTAAACCAGGAAATTGCCGAGCGTAGAAAGGCCGAAGAAGCGCTAAAGGAGTCAGAACTGAAACTGGCGGAAATTGTCGACTTTCAGCCTGATGCCATACTGGCGGTTGATTTAA
>JAGHDE010000019.1 GCA_021160085.1 Pseudomonadota bacterium
AAGTGGGATACCAATAACCGAGCTTCTTTCAAAAGAGCAGATTGACAGAATTGTGGAAAGGACCCGAAAGGCGGGTGGAGAAATCGTGGGCCTTTTAAAAACCGGAAGCGCTTTTTATTCCCCTTCCGCCGGAGCAGTGACCATGGCGGAAGCAATAATAAAGGACAAAAAACGTGTCCTTACGTGCTGTGCGTATCTCGAAGGAGAATATGGACTTAATGATATCTGTTTTGGTGTGCCGGTAAAGTTAGGCGCTGAGGGGATAGAAGAAGTTATCGAGCTTCAATTGAACGCGGAAGAAATGGAGACAGTTAAACGCTCCGCCGAAGGAGTGAATCAAAGCATCAATAATTTAGGATTGCGATAGAAAATGCAAAAATAAGTCATCCAAAAAACAGCGGGTTTAAAAGCATGATTACCGTCTTTCTCCGTTTTTACGAAGAATTGAATGACTTTTTACCCCTTGAACACCAGAAGGTTCGCTTCCAACGGAAACTGAAACAATCGCCATCTGTCAAGGATTTGATCGAATCTTGCGGTGTTCCCCACCCAGAAGTCGACCTGATCCTGATCAATGGTGAGTCAGTCGGTTTTGATCACCGGATTTCAAATCGTGATGACATCAGCATATATCCAGTGTTTGAGTCGTTTGATATTTCTGATGTAAAGAGACTCCAGGCAAGACCGCTCCGTCAATTGCAGTTCGTTGCCGATGGCAACCTCGGAAAACTGGCCCGGAAAATGCGTCTTTTGGGACTCGATGTTGCTTTTGATGCCAGTGCTGCCAAAGATGATCTCCTTCAAACCATGATTAACGATAACAGGGTGATCCTCACTACTAACCGGGGGTTGCTCATGCGAAAAATAGTGGAGCGGGGATATTGTGTCCGCTCAGACAATCCAACAATCCAAACGCGGGAAGTGATCCGCCGGTTTGATCTGGTCAATGTCATCAGCCCCTTTACCCGATGTGTCTGTTGCAATGCTGTTTTGAAGTCTGTGAACAAGGAAGAGGTATTGGAGTATCTAAAAGCTGATACCAGAAAATTTTACGATGCATTTACCCAGTGCCCTGAGTGCCGGAAAGTCTACTGGTATGGTTCTCATACAGTGCGGATTCAGAAATTTGTTGAATGGATCAGGAAGGATTTTTCAGTATAATTCGTGCATCCACTATGGTAACGCCGTCTTCATGAGCAATTACCGGATTGAGATCCATCTCCTGAATCTGGGGGTATGATTCAATAATCTCGGAAACAGTAAGAAGCAAACTGCTTAGAGCCTCTTTATCAACTGGTGGTTTTCCCCGAACTCCGTTAAGAATGGAATATGATTTAATATCAGACATCATTTCTGCCGGAGCAGTCCGGGATATGGGAAGCACCCGGAACGATATATCCTTGAGCACCTCTACCAGAATACCACCGACTCCGAACATAATCACCGGCCCGAACTGCTCATCAATTTTTGTGCCAATGATTACCTCAATGCCCTCGCCTGCCATACGGGAAACAATACAACCCCTTATGTCAGCTTCTTTATTATAGCTTCCAGCGTTTTCAATAATTTTATCAAAGGCTTTTTTTATTTCAGCCTTTGTCTTAAGATTGAGTTTAACACCGCCAGCATCACTCTTGTGCAAAATATCCGGGGAGACAATTTTCAATACCACTTCTCCACCCAGATCATCGGCAATTTTCACTGCTTCATCAGCGTTTTTTGCCAATCTATCCAGGGAGACTGGGGCCCCATGAAGCTTTAACAACTCTTTGGCCTCTTGCTCAAGGAGAATGTTCCTCCCCTCTTTCTGGGCCGTCCTGATTATCTCTTCACCTTTCTTCTTTGCTTTTGCTCCCCAGTTAAAAATAAAGCTGGCTTTTCTGTGCGGCATCGCGATTTTGTGACCATACTGGCACAGCACCGCAATACACCTGCATGCTATATCCAGCGAGTCATAAACAGGAATACCATAGTATCTCAAAAGCTCCAAAGAGTGAGGCTGGGCAAAATTGTAAAGGCTGTGCAGTATAATCGGCTTTTCCGTTTTTTTTAGGAGCTTACCCATCCGGTGAGCTGCATCTTCCTCGATGAACTTAAGTTTTTCAGAAAACCGTATCCCGTACCCGCCAAACAATCCCACAATGAGAAGTCCTCCTATACGCTTGTCTTCTGAGATAATTTTAGCACAATCAGCAAAAACGTCCGGATTAGAGTCAGCTCCTCCGGCAATGTCGATGGGGTTTTGTACTGAGGCATTTGGCGGCAATATCTCTTTTAACCGGGCCTGTGTTTTTTTACTCAACACTGGTATCTCCACACCGTGATCAGTGAGCAGGTCGGCAGCAATAGTAGCGTGCCCCCCGCCATCAGCAAGAATGGCCACCCGGTTATTATATATCGGAGGAAGGCTCGAGAGTGTCTCGGCTGCGGGAAAAAGTTCATCTGGATTTTCAATGGTGATTATTCCGGCAAGTTCAAAAGCAGTTTGGGCGACCTCTGATATACCCGCAAGTGCTCCGGTATGAGACCCTGCTGATTGGCTGCCTGCAGATGAGCGACCGCTTTTCAGCAAAATAATCGGTTTTTTGGTCGTTGTCTTGTAAGCCTGCTGGAGAAATTTTCTCCCATCCCTCAGCCCTTCTACATACATCAGAATTGCCTTGGTGCCCGGATCACTTTCGAAGAGTTCCAGGTACTCATGAAACTTTATATCGGCTTCATTCCCCACCCCCACATAGTAGGAAAAACCCTTCTGGCTTTTAAGCTTTGCTTCGGTAATAAGGTGCAGGGCGATGTTTCCGCTCTGGGTAAGCAGTGCAATGTCCCCCTTGGGAACATCCTTTAATCCCACCAGGTTCAAATTTTTTTTCACGTTTATCATCCCGGAGGTATTGGGACCGATTAAACGAATGTTGTACTGACCCGCAACCTTGACAATTCTGTTTTCCAAATCTTTTCCTTGCCCACCTAATTCCGCAAACCCGCCCGCAATAATAACCGCGCCGGCAATACCTTTTCTGCCGCAATCCTTGAGGATAGATGGGACAGTTTCCGCTGGTGTGGTAATCAATGCGAGGTCGACATCTTTCTCAATGTTAAGAACGCTTTTGTAACATCTCAAACCGAGAATGAACTCCTCGTGGGGATTAACCGGATAGATTTCTCCCTCATACTTTTCATCTATCAGTGTTTTTATTGCCTGAAACCCCCTCTTCTTTTCGTCTTGGGAGGCTCCAATTATGGCTACTGATTGCGCGTTGAATACTCTTTGGAGAGTCATACTACTTTCCCTTATATAAAGGTTTCCGTTTTTCATTAAAGGAACGTATCCCCTCATGCCAGTCTTCGGTATCCATGCATGAGAGAATTGCTTCTGCCTCTAAACGCAATACTGTTTTAATATCTAAATTCGATGATTGCTGTAGACGTTTTTTCGCGTGCTGCATCGAAACCGGCGCTCTATCCGAGAGCCTTTCAGCAAAGGTCATTGTTTCCGCCATCAGATTCGCCACCGGAAAGCATCTGAAGGCCAAACCAAGGCTGACCGCGGTTTTACCGTCAAGAATCCTTCCTGAGTATACAAGCTCTTTCGCTTTCATCAAACCAACGATCCTGGGAAGATGGCAGGTTACCCCACCCCCCACAAAGGTTCCAAGTCCAGTTTCAGGAAAAGCTATGGTCGCCTCCTCCGCCATAAAAATAAAGTCGCAGTTCATCGCCAACTCAGAACCCGCTCCCCGGGCGGGGCCATTAACAGCCGCAATAACAGGCTTGGAAAACTCATATATCATTCGCGTTGTTTCGTGTGCCAGCATAATATATGCTCGCTTCTGGGCAGAAGTTCGCTCTCCGGTTGCATGTTTTTTCAGGTCAGCGCCAGCACAGAATGCCTGTTTTTCAACAACTCCTTTCTTTAAAACCGAACCAGTGATGATAAGCACGCGAATCGCACTGTCGCCGCCAGCAAGAGCCAAAACATCCTGTAATTCGCTGTACATTTCTTCAATCACGGCATTCATCCGTTCCGGGCGGTTGAGCCGAATGATTCCTGCTGGCCCTTCTTTGATATATTCAATGGTCTTATATTTCATCAGTCTGCTCCAAAGTTTACCCACCAAACTTGTTTTTCAGGTTCAGTTAACCTGGATTTCGCAGGTTCGATGCAACAATGTTTCTTTGATCTTTGTAGGGGCTTGATTTATCAAACCCGAAAGACCTGCCCTGGCGCAAGCACCACGGTCTGAGTCAGGGGTAGGGGTCGCATAAATGCGACCCCTACATAACCTCACCTTTTGAGTGCAAATGAAATCTTAAAAATCCATGCATATCCAAGCACTTCCTGGAATACTTGCAAAATCCGGGTTAAAACATTTGCAAAATGCCGGAACAAAGCTTTGAAAACTTTTCGGTTATTTCATACAACAGCGTTTGTACTTCTTACCGCTGCCGCACGGGCAAAGGTCATTAGGACCAGGATCTAATATCTCCGGGGAAGTCCTCATGATGCGAATCAGGCCTATTGTTATCAAAACAACCAGCAGCGCCAGAAATTGCCTTCCCCCATTGCTGAAAAAATTATGGAGCATTATCCGGATCTGTTCCGACAAAGAATCAACCGGAAAGCTCTTTTCTATTCGGCTGACAAAAAAGGCGGGAATATCAACCGATGCTGTTGCTATTAAAAGCGGCGCCGAGATCAACGCCGCCTTCAATCTCTCTCGAAAAGATAAACCCGGCCACGAAAAAAGCAAGGAAAAGATGATTATGGGCTGAATATACAGGGCACTGGCAACAAGATTTAATTTTATTTCTTTGTTATACAAAGGAATGCCAATCCTGTTAACAATCGGCCTCTTAATTTTTATCACATAATAAACATGGTCACACTCATCAAGTTTCTCGATACCAAATGAGAGAACCTCGTATCCCGGATGAACCATTTCTATTTCGAAGGCAAAAAGAGGCAGCAAGATTCTGGCATAGAGAGGTCCGGCAACATAATAGAACAATGTTACCAACAAAAAAACAGGTATAAATCGAGCGCTAAATTTCAGGGCGCTGGTGGAATGATTTTTAATCTCTTTTTTCATCAAGTTCGGCAAACCTGCTTATCCAGACCATAAAGAAGAGCACCCCGATAAAAATAATAAAGGTTTGCCCAACATACACATGGATTAAATCAAACATCCCCGGCTTGTATTTCAGGGTGTAATAGAGGGCTGTTATTCGGATAAGATTAGCGAGGTAAATAATCAGGGCTCCTGCAAGCATGCCTGATATTTTTTGTTTAATCCCCATGCTGAAAGCACATAAAGCCGCTATAATCAGCAAAATGCCTTCGGTCCCTTCGCAACCCTGGGCAATCCTGATGGTAAAACCTCCCGACCCAATAATATCACCCCGGGCAAAGCTTTTTTCAGCCGGGGTAATGAAGTTGATGATCTTTGAACTTACTTCGGCGTTCAGTTTATGAACCAGCAGAGAAGATGTGTATTCCTTCAGGGAATAGTGAGCTATCTGGAGGAGAAGAAAAAAGAGGATGAAGTAAAGAACAAACCGTATCTCTCTTTTATGTGACTTTAAGAAAATTTTTATTCGGAGGGAGTTTTCCATTTTAGAATTTTAGATGACCCGCTTGTCAAGCTCTTTGCGAGTGTATTAATATTAAATTTAGAATTTTCGCTTTTTTTTTAAAAAAATAACAAATTTATATACCTTTGACAAACAAAAAAACTTTCGAATTAATTTCTCTTGACCCCTCCCCTCCTTTCCCTTATATATGTTCTTTTCAACCTTAAGCGAGGATACTGGAGAAAAAACTATTTCTATATGCAAGGAGAAAACAGCATGAAAATTATATTGTTAGGCGCACCTGGCGCGGGCAAGGGAACAATAGCAAAATTTCTTTCTGAATTTGACGGGTCCGTGCCGATTTCCACCGGTGACATACTCCGGGCAGCAGTAAAAGCCGGAACCGAGACAGGCAAAGAAGCCAAAGCATACATGGATGCCGGGGACCTTGTTCCTGACTCCCTCATCATGAGAATCATGGAAACGCGGTTAGGAGAACCTGACTGCAAAGCAGGATTTATTCTGGACGGCTTTCCCCGGACAATTGCTCAGTCAGAAGAGCTGAAAAAGCTCCTCGAAAAACTGGGGGTAAAACTTAATGTTGTGGTAAATTTAGAGGTGCCGCGGGAGGTTGTTCTGGACCGGCTCACCACCAGGAGAACGTGCTCCAATCCAGAATGTCAGGAGATCTACAACATAAAAAGCAACCCCCCCACCC
>JAGHDE010000267.1 GCA_021160085.1 Pseudomonadota bacterium
ATTCAGTCGAAAGTTCTGCAAAGAAGGAAACTTTTTGTTCACCAACAATCATGTCTCTCTTCCCGTAAAAAAAATGAACCGGGTTGAAAAAAATCTTTTTCTGATAAAATCATTAGAGTTAGAGGTGGCAAACCATGACCCCATCATTCCCATTTCTGACAAAGACCGGGAGTTCGCTGATACCTTTATTCCTGCTCAAGAGACATCTTCTCTGCGCCGTCTGATCATCATGCATCCGGGCAGCAGTTTGAGCACTCCTTACAAAAGGTGGAATCACCACCGTTTTTCCCAGTTGGCTGATACTCTCATCCAAAAATACCAGGCAAAAATATTTTTTACCGCCGGGAAGGATGAATGGCCTCTAATAAAGAGCATTACTGACCAGATGACAGAATCTGACTATGTTCTCTGCCGAACGGAGACCCTCACCCAGTTGGCAGAAATAATAAGGCGATGTGATCTTTATATCGGCAATGATACCGCCCCTATGCATCTGGCCGCATTTTTGGGCACTCCGGTTATTGCTATTTTCGGGCCTACTGATCCTGTTGAAAATGCTCCCTATGGAAAGGGAGAGGTAATCATGATCAGAAAAGATGTGTCGTGTAACCCTTGCCGAAAGCGTGAATGCCAAAAAGGTCTTTGCATGGATGCCATTGAAGTGAAAGATGTGGTAGAATCGGTGGAGCGCATTTTATTTTAAACACAATATTCGGTTTCCAGGGTTCGGGGTTCAGGGATCAGTTTCAAGCCTGCCCTGGCGCGGTCTGGGCCAAGGTTTCAAATACCAAGTATCAGTTATGATTTTGTGCTTCTTATTTAGAATTTACGTACTATTGCTTTCTAATCGACGGGTAAGTGGATGGAACTATTCCAGATGGATGAATGGACAAAGTTATCACGGGAAGGAATGGATTGGGTGGTTAAAAGGGGGTATGAACAATCCATTCCCGATAAAATCTGGGATAAAGCCAAGCGACCGGCACACTTTCCCGAATGCCAGGTAGTGAAAAATAATATCCTCAGGACTTCGATTCTGATCTCTTTTCCAAAAGACTCTGATCAAGATCTTTTTTTAAAACGTAACCATCGGAGGCACTGGAAAGATGACGTTAAAAGCCTGTTTATACCCTCCCGGTCTTTTTCAGAATGGAAAACATTGCTCCATCTTCAGCGCCTTAACCTTCCAGTTCCTGATCCTCTTGCTTATGGTGAAAGACGTCACCACGGCATCTTGAAAGACAGCTGTCTTATTGTTGAAGCAATTGATTCCGCCCAACCATTAAACTCCTATTTTTCACAACAATCTGTTTGCCCGGCCAAGAAGAAATTTTTTAAAAAAAAAATGGCGCTTATAACCCGGTTGGCTCATTTAATTGCCCGGCTTCATCATTGCGGCGTTTATTATCGTGATCTTCACGGCGGAAACATTCTTATAAGGGGGACGGAAGAAGTATTTTTTGTGGATACTGAGAAGGTTAGATTTGTTGCTCGGATGTCAACCGGAAAACGAATTCGGGATCTGGCCATGCTCTACAATTCTCTTTTTGTAGAAGCAAACCTCACTTGGATTAAATTTCTAAAAATATACCTGGAAGAAGAAAAAAACGTTCATTTGCATTGGAAAAAATTTTTTCGGGAAATTGAAAAAATTGCCCGGGCATTCCGGGAACGCCATATCAAAAGCCGAAGCAAACGGTGCCTGAAAAAGAGTACCTCTTTTGGCATTAGAGCGGGGGGGGAGAAAAAAGTCTATTTTCGAAAGGAATTTACCGAGGCTGTTCTCCAGCAAGCATTAGATAAAATAAAACGATTCAAGAAGGAAAATAAAAATGGAACACTCGGGAAGGCCGGAAAGATTAAAATATATCGGATCAGAATACCTGACAATCCTCTCTATCCCTCCCTTTGGGTAAGAGAATATCGTTATACTGGGATGGAACGAGTAAAATCTCTTATAGGATTTTCTCTGGGGAAAACAGACTGGTTCAACAGTAACGGCCTGCTGGTAAGAAAAGTGCCTGCTCCTTTACCCCTGTCTTTAGTGGAAGAAAAGGGAATTATGGGAATTAAAGCCAGCGTGCTTATTACTGAAGATCTATCTTCCTGTGACCGGTTGGATGCTTATATCCCCAAACACTTTCAGCCAGAAAACCAAAAAACAGCGTTCTCCCGAAAGATTCACTTTGTTCACGGTCTTGCCAAAAGCTTCAACCAGCTTTATGATAAAAAAGTACTCCTGAAAAATGTGAAGGCGGAAAACATTTTTGTAAACGAAATCGATGAAAATTCCTGGCGTTTTTATTTTGGGAATGTTAACCAGATAACTTTCAACCACCCGGTATCCGCAGATAAAAAACTGATAAACCTTATTCATTTCAATGCAACCATTCCGTTCGAGGTCGGATGGAAGGACCGGCTCCGGTTTTTATTTCATTTCCTCCGTTCCCGGCCCCGGAAAGAGCGGAAGGCGTTCGTCCGGAAAATTCTTGATTCAAATAAATTAATAGCTCATTCAGAAGGAAACTAATTGAAAGTTCTTCAGCTTTTCAACAATTGGAAATGGACCGGACCGGCGG
>JAGHDE010000057.1 GCA_021160085.1 Pseudomonadota bacterium
CTTCGATCTCTTGAGTCTGCTTCTGACTCATTGGTGGTTATGGACAGACAAAAAGTAATTCAGTTTTCTTCCAATAATTACCTTGGATTAGCCAATCATCCAGTTTTGAAAAAAGCAGCCCGAGAAGCCTTGGAAAAGTACGGCGTTGGGTCTGGGGCTTCCCGTTTGATTGCCGGAAATTTTGAATTATATGAAAAATTGGAAGGGCGTTTGGCCCAATTTAAGGGGACTGAATCTGCCCTCGTTTTTCCTACCGGCTACCAGACAAACATAGGAACCATATCCACCCTGATGGACCCAGGGGATATTATCTTTAGTGATGCCTTAAACCATGCCAGTATCATTGATGGGTGTCGTCTAAGTAGGGCCCGGATTATTATTTATCCTCACCGCGACCTGACTTCGCTGGAAAAAATAATTCACCAATTTTCTGATGCTCGAAAAAGGCTGATTATTACCGATGGTGTTTTCAGTATGGATGGAACAGTTGCTCCTCTTCCGGGCCTGGTTGACATAGCCAAGGGTTACGATTGCTGGCTCATGGTGGATGAAGCCCATTCCACTGGTGTTTTTGGAAAAAACGGGGGGGGTGCCGCAGAATATTTTGGCGTGGAAAAAAAAATTGATATCCAAATGGGAACTTTCAGTAAAGCATTGGGTAGTCTGGGGGGGTATATAGCCGGAAGCTGTGAACTCATCACTTTTCTTATCAATAAGTGCCGAAATTTTATTTACACTACCGGGCTTCCTCCAGCTGTCCTATCTGTCAATCGAGCTGCCATAGATTTGGTTGAAAAAAATTCTGAACTTAGAGAAAAACTGTGGGAACGGGTAAAATTTTTCCGGACTGAGTTGAACCGGATAGGGTTCGATACATTAAAAAGCGAAACCCAGATTATTCCTCTTTTAACCAAAGATCCATCTTTGACCATGAAGTTTTCCCGCTATTTGTTTGAAAAGGGGATACTCGCACAGGGGATACGGCCCCCCACCGTAGCCGAGGGACTTTCTCGTATACGAATTTCTATCATGGCCACCCATTCCTGGAAAGATCTTTCCTATAGCCTGGCCATTTTGGAGAAGGCTGGAAAGAAGTTTGGAATAATTTAAGAGCATTGGATACTGTTTTGGCTTTTTAAGGTTTTTTTATTTTTACACTGTATGGCTATCGGGTAGAAACTTGAAACTCTGCAAAAAAACACAAGTTTCTATTTTTAAATTTCCAGTTTCAAACAATTAATTCTCCAACCATGAGGAACATATGGAAACAAAAAGCTTTTATAAGGAACCAATCACCTCTTTGAGGAATCGCCATCACCAGTTAGCAGAAACGGATAAAGAATTTGTCTGGCACCCTTTTACCCAAATGCTGGATTATACCGAACAAGATTCCCTCATCATCGTCGAGGGGAAAGGGAACCATCTCATAGACATAGATGGAAAAAGATATCTGGATGGAGTTTCATCTCTCTGGGTCAATGTACATGGCCACCAACATCCTGAAATTAATAAGGCCATTATTTCTCAGGTTAATAAAATTTCCCATTCCACCATGCTGGGAACAACTAATGTCCCCGCTATAGAACTTGCTCAACGATTAGTGGAAATCACCCCTCCCGGACTGAACAAAGTATTTTATTCCGAATGTGGGGCAACAGCAGTGGAGATCGGGTTGAAGATTGCTTTTCAATACTGGCAGCAGAGAAGCAACCCTAAACCAAAGAAGACAAAATTTGCCTGCCTTCAAAATGCATATCACGGGGATACGCTGGGCGCTGTCAGCGTGGGTGGCATAGAGTTATTCCATAATCTTTATAAACCGCTTTTGACGAAAAACATCTGTATCCCATCGGCTTATTGTTATCGGTGTTTTCTCTCAAAGGATCCTGAAGATTGTCAGATGGCCTGTTTTGAGGAAATTGAAAGGATTCTTGAAAAGCATCATGAAGAAATTGCTGCTTTCATCATGGAACCCCTGGTCCAGGGAGCTGCCGGGATGATTGTTGCTCCTCCCGGCTATCTGAAGAAAGTCAGCGATATTTGCAAACAATACGAAATTCTTTTGATCGCTGATGAGGTGGCAGTCGGCTTTGGGCGCACTGGTCGCATGTTTGCCTGCGAACATGAAAATGTTTCTCCTGATATAATGACCATGGGGAAGGGCATTACGGGGGGATACCTTCCCCTTGCTGCAACCCTTGCAAACGATAAGATTTACGAAGCCTTCCTGGGAGAGCATGAGGAATTAAAGACATTTTTTCATGGGCACACCTATACTGGCAACCCGGTGACCTGCGCCGCAGCTTTAGCTAATTTAGAGATATTTGAAAAAGAAGAAACATTGGCAAAGCTTCAGGGAAAAATTGCCTTGCTTACCCAACATCTAAAAAAATTTGAAGCATTAAAACATGTGGGTGAAATCCGCCAGAAGGGATTTATGGTAGGGATTGAACTGGTTTCGGATACAATAACAAAAGAACCTTATCCTATTGAAGACAAGATCGGAATCCGGGTTATCATGGAAGCCCGAAAGCATGGCCTCGTCATTCGTCCTTTAGGAGATGTTATTGTACTTATGCCACCACTTAGTATTACTGAAGATGAATTAACAGTGCTTACTGATGTTACCTTCGATGCCATTAAAAAAGTGACTGCGGGATAAGCTTCGGGCCGGATTATCACTCTTCTGCAGGAGAGTGGTTTGTATCTTTAGAAGTCTTGGCTTTTTCCATGAGCCGTAAAGCAAACTCATAGTTTTTGCGAGCCCCTATGTTGTCGGGATTGAGCCGGAGGGCTTCAGAAAGATGTTGAATGCCTTCCTGAAGATTTCCCCTTTTAGATAGAATTCCTCCCAGATTACTATGTGCCTCCGCAAAATCGGGCCTGATCCGCAGGGCTTCGGAAAGATGCTTTATTGCTTTGTCGGGATTCCCCTTATGAGCCAGCGCCAGACCTAAATTGTAGTGTGCATCTGCATCGTCAGGGTTAATCTTCAACGCTTCATAATAATGGCTGATTGATTTATCGAAATACCCCCCTTGCTCCAGAAAGTACTTTAAGTTATTGCGAGCATCTTCGTGATCAGGCTTTAAACGCATTGCTTCAGAAAAATGGAATCTCGCCTCGCGAATCTCTCCCTGCTCTGCCAAAGCAATCCCCAGGTTGTTGTGGGCGCGGGCATCATTTGGGCTTTTTGACACAACATCAGACCAAAGGGTTATGCGATTATGCCAAGCCTTGTTTCGCTGATAGGTGGCGGTCCCGAGGATTAGGATAATCACCGCCGCAACAATAATCCTCGATCGCTTATTGGAAAACAGATGAAAGAGCAGAAAACTTCCCAATAGCGCAAATCCAAACAGAGGGAGGTAAAGCCGATGTTCATAGATCATTTCCAGCGCGATAAAGGAGGATTCAATAACTAAATTGGCAAAAAACCAGAGGATGCAGAAAGAAACCAGCCGTTGTTTTCTTGCCTGGAAAACAGCATATCCAATGATACCAACAATAATAAGCAGGGACAAAAGCGTGGTGATTGGATTTAATAATGAATGGGAGATCATAAAATCATGGTTCAGATTGAGTCTGGAGGGATGGGGGTAGATCAAAAGGGTTATATAAAAGATCAGCACCCGAAATTGAGTTAACACCCGTTCCCCCATGGTAAAGTCGCGTATTTTATAACCTTCCATGATCCTGTCAAAGGGATTACCCCCTAAATAGATAAAGGCAACCAAACCCACAACAACACCTATTCCCAGGAAATAGCCAAGATTTTGTTTTAGCCAGACTGTTTTCAGGTCCTGAAAAAAATACCATTCGCACAAAAAAATAATAAATGGGAGGATAGCTGCTAACTCCTTTGACCCGAGAGCTAACCCCCAGGCAATAAAACAGCCGAAAAAAAGGCTCCAGCGCTGCCACTTTATTCTGACCAGACGCCCCTTTATATATAATAGGATTGACAATAGGAAAAACATCGCTGCCATGCTGTGCATCCTCTGGACCAGGTAAGTAACTGACTCGGTTTGCAGAGGATGGGCAGTAAAAATAAGGGCGGCAGTTAGGGACATTAATGGGATTGTGGAATCAAGTGGCTGTGAGTTACCGCTTGTAATATTAGAGTTTTGTTGGAAAATGAGAAGGGCGAGAAAATAGACCAGAATTCCGTTGATTAGATGAATGATGATATTTATTAGATGGTAGCCGGTAACATCATATCTTCCCCAATAATAATTCAAGGCAAAACTAATATTAGCCACAAAACGGGTGGGAGCCTGGCTTTTAAACGCGGCAGCGCATATTTTCTGGAGATCGAGATCGGTTAGCCGGATAAAGGAATTCCGTTTAATATCTCCATAATCATCAAAGGCAAAGGGGGTGCCAAGGGTGTTGCAATAGATGATGACTCCCAGAAGACAGATAACAGCAATGCTGATTTGATGGTATATCAAAAAATCATTACTGGATCGGTATCTTTTTATCTGTTTTGACGACTTCTTCACGTTTTATGCTTCTATTTCAAAAATCAAGCAGTTGAATTGAAAATTAGATATGCCGCTCCCAGCAATCCAGCATCATCTCCACATGCGGCAGGAACTATCTTCATCCTCTGGAGAAAGGGTTTTAAAGCCCGTTTGCTGACTTCTTTTTTGGTATAAGGGCCAAACAGGTCCCATGCTTTACTCACCCCGCCACCGATTATAACCATCTCGGGATTAAAGATGTTTACAAGACTGGCAATCCCGATTCCAAGATATTTCCCCATAGTCTGGTAAACTTTCAGGGAAACCAAATCCCCGGATGTTGCCGAATGATATACCATCTCTGCGGTAATAGCCTTTACATTGCCTCCACAGCGACTGTTTAGTTCGCTTTCGGGACGATTTTTTAATGCCATGATTGCTTCTCTTTTGATGGCGGTGGCCGAAGCTAAGGCTTCCAGACATCCATGATTACCGCAATTGCAACGAGGTCCATCAGGAGCCACCGTAATATGACCCAACTCACCGGCCATACCGTCGGCACCATGAAGAAGTTTACCGTTTATGATGATTCCGCCTCCTATCCCTGTTCCCAGGGTGAGACAAAGCAGGTAATTAATTCCAATTCCAGCTCCTTTCCACCTTTCTCCCATGGCTGCAGCATTGGCATCATTTTCTAAGATGACCGGGATTTTCTGGGAAAACTCCGCTTCAATTTCACCTTTGATTTGATAATCTTCCCATCCCGGAAAGTTAGGCGACTGGGTGATAATCCCTTTATCCATATTTATAGCTCCAGCAATACCCAGACCAACTCCTTTGATCTGTTTTTCCGTGAAAGCCTGATAGATTTCTTTAATAGCTGAAAGGAGATTGCGAACAACCGGCTCTTTTCCTTCTTTGGCAAGAGAAGGACGCTTAATTTTTTTACGGACATTACCCTGTTCATCTATTGCTGCTACGCGGATATTGGTGCCCCCCAGATCAACAGCGACAGCGATTTTATCCATTGATATATCTCCCTGCTAAAATTGAAATCAAGTATGCCAAGCCTGGATCAATGTTTTTTTTGTTTTTACCGTCTTAACCCATTTGCTTCCATTATATTCATTATACATACAATTAAAGTCTATTCAACACTTAAAATTGATATAAATACAGATAGTTATAAGAATAATAAAATAAAAAACGTTTTTTTTTGCATCAACCGGAAAAAAAGTTTCCCCGAAGAATTGTTAAACAAAAAGTAACTTTATCATAAATTGATCC
>JAGHDE010000017.1 GCA_021160085.1 Pseudomonadota bacterium
ACCAGGACCACTATGTCGGGGTCATGAAAGGAGTTATTTTATCCATTAATCCCCAGATAAAATTTGTTGATATTTCCCATAATGTCTCTCCTCATAATGTGCTCGAAGGAGCGATCATACTAAACAATGCTTATTCTTATTTTCCCAGGGGCACAATTCACATTGCCGTTGTGGACCCGGGTGTGGGCAGTGATAGAAAGGCTATTCTCGTAGCTGGCAAAGACTATTTTTTTGTTGGTCCGGACAATGGAATTTTTGGATTGGTCTGCAATCGATTAAAAGAATTTAACGTTTTTGAACTCACAAACAGCCGTTTTTTCCTCAAGCCAATAAGCGCCACCTTTCATGGGCGGGATATTTTCGCCCCAATAGCAGCTTATCTATCGAAGGGGGTGCCTCCTGCGGAAATGGGCCAGAAAATAAAAAATTACCAATCGCTATCCCTGCCTGTTCCAATCATAGAGGGGAAAAGCATTAAAGGAACAGTTATTCATATGGATGGATTCGGAAACCTGGTAACAAACATTAATCGCGGTCATTTGAAAAAAATTGGAAAAGAAAATTCCCTGAAGGTTAAAATTGGAGAAAGAATCATAACAAAGATATCTCCAAATTATCAAAGTGTTAACCGGGGAAAACTGCTTGCTTTAATCGGCAGTTCAGAAATGCTGGAAATTTCCGTGCGCGAGGGAAATACTTGGAAAATGCTGGGATATAAAGAAGGAGATGAGGTTCTGGTTTTCTAAATTTTTATTATCCGTCAAGGGAAAGTAGATATGACGTGCTGGAGTCGTAAAATTTTCAACAGAAAAAACGCATTAATCACTGCTGCAGTAACTCTCATTATCTTAGCCGGCAGTACTTTCCCATTGTTTGCCGCCGATCCTCTCTTTGCTAACCTGGAAAAGCGCCTCATAAAAGACGGACTGGACGTCGAATTTGTCCGGGACATCTACCGCCATTCCTCCGTCAAACTGGAGCCTAACATCATCTCCGTTAATCTGCAGTGGAAGGAAAGTACCGTCAACTACAACCAGTTTCTGGACAAAAAGACGGTGGCAAAAGCGAAAGCATACATCCACAAGCACCGTGAGGCACTCGACGCTGCAGATAAACGTTTTGGCGTATCTCCGGCTATCATTGTCGCTATCCTCACCGTGGAAACCCGCCTTGGTACCTTCACCGGTAACTATCACACCATCAATGTGCTTTCCACCATGGCAGTTGCCGATAACCTACCGGTACAAAAAAAAATTTTTGCCTCTCTGCTCCCCGAGAACACCGATGCCGATTCGCTAAAGCAATTAATGAAACGCCTCAACAAGCGGGTTGACCGAGGATATCGGGATTTAAAAGCCCTTTTGCTCTATGTCCAGGAAAACGGTAATGACCCCTTCGCCATCAAAGGATCGCGTGAGGGGGCTATCGGTATTCCTCAATTCCTTCCATCCAACATTAGCCAGTACGGCCATGACGGTAACAATGACGGAATGGTTGACCTGTTCAACCACGAAGACGCCATTGCAACTGTTGCCAGCTTTCTTAAGATGCACCACTGGAATAAAACCGGCACCGAAGAAGAAAAGGGGGAGATCCTCTTTCGCTATAACCGGAGCAGCTCCTATGTCGATGCCATCTATGCCCTATGTTCCCGCCTCAAAAAAAATAATTCCTGAAAAACACCTCTGGTAACGGACTACACCATAAAAAAATGCCCTGCCGTAAAGGCGGGGCATTTCGCAAAGCTCTTTTTTTCAAGACAGGCAAGGCTATGCCGGCAAATGAGCCGTGTTTACTCCCATCCGCTTTTTTATTTGCCTGCCAGCATGGTAATAAACAATCCGGCTGCTGTTACGGTGCCAATGACGCCTGCCAGGTTAGGCCCCATGGCATGCATCAGAAGAAAATTTCCCGGGTCCGCCTTCTGTCCTTCCACCTGAACGACCCGGGCAGCCATAGGTACTGCCGAAACACCTGCCGCTCCGATCAGGGGATTAATCTTCTCTTTAAGAAAAAGATTCATCAGCTTGGCCATCAGCAATCCTCCCGCGGTACTGAATGAGAAGGCAACGAGGCCAAGAACAAAGATGTAAATCGGCTGTGGTCTTAAAAAACTTTCCGCGGTCATGGTCGCGCCCACCGAGAGTCCTAAGAAAATGGTGACAATATTCATCAGCTCATTTTGGGCAGCGTGGGATAACCTCTCCACCACACCCGATTCTCTGAACAGATTACCCAGAAATAACATGCCCATCAAAGGGGCTGCCGGTGGAACCAAAAGACAGACCGTCATAGTGCCTATGAAGGCAAAGATGATCTTTTCAGTCTTGGAGACCGGCCTCAACTGTTTCATCCTGATTTTTCGTTCTTCTTTGGTAGTGAGCAGCCTCATGATGGGGGGCTGGATAATAGGAACCATGGCCATGTAAGAATAGGCTGCCAGCGCATTTGCCCCTAACAATGCAGGGGCTAAAATTGACGTTAGATAGATTGTTGTAGGACCATCAGCGCCACCGATAATACCGATAGAAGCGGCCTCGGGTATTTTAAACCCCAGCAGAATTGCCCCAAAAAACGTTATATAGACACCTAATTGAGCGGCTGCTCCCAAAAGCATTGTCTTGGGGTTGGCAAGCATTGGCCCAAAGTCCGTTAATGCTCCTACCCCCATAAAAATGAGACAGGGGATGACTTCGGTTTCGATCCCGTAGGTATAAAATAAATTGATGAGTTCCCGTTTCCCATTTTCCTCAATCCCCATAAGCGGCGTCAACGGGAGGTTAACCAGAAAAATCCCAAAACCGATGGGCAATAAAAGGAGCGGCTCATATTTTTTCTTAATCGCCAAATAAACAAATAAAAATGCTATCAGCCACATCACCAGGTGACCCCAGTAGAGATGAACAAATCCGGTCTTGAAAATTATCTCATGAGCAAGTTGTTCCATCGTTTTCTCCTTTATTTCTTTTGGTTAAGCCTTTTTCTTACCAAAAAGCTTATGAATAATTGAGCCATTTACTTGAATAGCCGTAGTGAGGATGAGCAAACAGAGAAAAACCCCTCCAAACCCAAAAGCAAAGACCTGAAAAGCATTTGTCCAGTTTGTTTCCATGGTTACGTCTCCTTCTTTTTATACATTAAATTTAAAAGTTATAATATCTCCGTCCTTAACTTCATACACCTTGCCTTCCAGGGCAAGGTGTCCTTCCTCCCTGGCATGGTGCAAGGCTCCGGCGGTGATAAAATCCTCATAATTGATTACCTCGGCCTTTATAAAACCCTTTTCCATGTCCGAATGAATTTTCCCGGCAGCAGCCGGTGCCATGGTCCCCTTTTTTACCGTCCATGCCCTCAATTCTTCACTCACGGTAGTATAAAAGGTGATCAACTTTAAAAGTTGATACCCATTTATGATGAGTTCCTCTAAGCCTGACCGTTCAAACCCGTATTCGCGAAGGAATCCCTGCTTTTCTTCCTCATTTAGCTCCTGAAGCTCGTCTTCAAGCTTTCCGCTTATAGTTACCACCGGAACGTTTTCTTGCACGGCCAAGTCCATAAGGGATTGCGCATGTTCCGATGATCTGTCCGTTCCCGGTTCCGACACATTGACCACGTAAAGAACCGGTTTTGTTGTGAGAAGCGATAGCTCTTTTAAATGGTGCTCATTTCCTTCTATTCTTCGAGCGGGAACACCTTCATTGAGCCCGGATTCGATCTTTTTTAATGCCTTCAACTCCTCTTGGGCCTGCTTGTCTCCGGTTTTGGCCAGTTTGCTTATTTTCGTGATGCGTCTTGATACGATTTCCACGTCCGAAAGGAGAAGTTCAGTATTAATAATCTCCACATCCCGGAGAGGATCAATCCTTTCTCCTTCATGAGCAACATTTTCATCTTCGAAACAACGAACAACATGGATAAGGGCATCCACGTTGCGAATATGGCTTAAGAATTGATTTCCCAGCCCCTCCCCTTTACTCGCCCCTTTCACTAAACCGGCAATATCCCAAACTTCCAATGTCGTGGGTATTATCTTTTTGGGCCGGATAAGTTGACCGATTCGCGTAAGCCGGGGATCGGGAACCGGGGCGATACCCTGATGAGGATTTATGGTACAAAATGGGTAAGAAGCAACTTCTGCGTGTGCAGAGGTGAGAGCATTGAATATGGTAGATTTACCGGCATTAGGCAAGCCGACAATTCCGCAATTAAAGCCCATCACTCTGCCTCACAATAATGAGCGAGGCAATCTCAGTGTCTTCCTAAACTCCTGAGATTGCTTCGCTCGTAATCAGACTTGTTGTTATTTAATAAGTGGTGCGATAACCAAAGCCACCACCGACATAAGCTTAATGAGAATGTTAAGCGACGGTCCACTGGTATCTTTTAGGGGATCACCAACGGTATCGCCGGTAACGGCAGCTTTATGAGCTTCGGAACCTTTACCTCCAAATGCTCCGTCTTCAATATATTTCTTCGCATTATCCCAGGCACCGCCGGCATTAGACTGAAAGATAGCCATCAATACACCCGATACGGTACAACCGGCCAGAAGACCGCCCAGCATATCCTTGCTGTAAAAACCAAAAGCGACCGGAACAATAATGGCCATCAGGCTGGGAGCCACCATCTTCTTGATTGCGGCGGCAGTGGAAATATCAACGCATTTGGCGTACTCGGCGGTTGCCTTTCCTTCCAGAAGACCCGGGATTTCCCGGAACTGGCGTCTCACCTCTTCGATCATGGCATAGGCTGCTTCACCCACCGCCTTGATCGCCATGGATGAAAAAAGAAAAGGCAGCATAGCGCCGATAAACATGCCGGCCATAATGTCGGGCCGGGTGACGTCCAGAGATTCAACCCCGGCCTGGGTCCGGTAAGCGGCAAACAGTGCCAGCGCCGTAAGAGCGGCCGATCCGATGGCGAAGCCCTTGCCAATAGCGGCAGTGGTATTTCCCACTGCGTCAAGATTATCGGTCCGTTCCCGCACTTCCGGAGGAAGCTCGGCCATCTCGGCCAATCCACCGGCATTGTCGGCAACCGGACCATAGGCATCCACCGCCAACTGGATCCCAGTTGTGGAAAGCATACCCAGAGCGGCAATGCCAATCCCGTAAAGCCCGGAAAATTTATACGAGAAAATAATTGCCAGAGCAATCCAGATCGTAGGCAGACAGGTAGACTTCATGCCGACCGCCAAACCAGCAATAAGGTTGGTAGCCGCACCGGTCTGGGAATCCTTGGCAATACTCTGGACCGGACCTCGGTCTTTAGAGGTATAATATTCGGTGGTGACACCAATGGCGATTCCGGCAACCAGGCCGATAATAGTAGACATGAAGATGTCCATTGCCGAAACACCAGCATAACCGGCAATGGTAATCTCTTCAGGAATAAAATGGGCACAAACGAAATAGGTAACAATTACCATAATACCGCCGGCACCAAAGGTTCCCATGTTCAATGCCGCCTGCGGGCTTCCGCCTTCCTTCACCCGGACAAAGAACGTGCCGACGATGGAGACGATAATGCCAGCACCGGCTATCATCATCGGAAGTATAACCGCATTATATCCTGCGGAGGTAAACCC
>JAGHDE010000140.1 GCA_021160085.1 Pseudomonadota bacterium
AAAATGGTTCGAAGGATTTTTCAGGCCGGCTGAGGCTGCGGGCCATTTTGTTCTGTTTATTTTATCTTATATTGTATATATCTTTGCGATAGCTTCGTCAGTCCAATTTGTGGAAATGTATGTGCATAAATTTTTTCCCGCGCTTTACAAATCTTTCGGTGTTTTTCTTCCCTTGATAACTACCAACTGTTGTATTCTGTTTGCCTGTTTGACAATTATGAGCAATATTGTTGGGGTAGATAACCCGGCAGATGCCTGGGATTTAGGAAAATCGTTGACCCTTGCTGTTTTCGGTGGAGTTGGTTTTACCATCGCCATTGTTATCATGAGTGGTATTCGCGAAGAACTGGAACTTTGTGATATTCCCAAGCCATTTCAGGGGGCCGCAATCGCGCTGGTCGTGGCCGGTATTCTCTCAATGGCCTTTCTGGGATTCACCGGGGTGGATTCGGGCTTGAAAAAAGCTCTAACCTCAACCCCTCCTGCTGCTCAGGTTGCGAAATATGAAAACACCAATGTTTAAATAAGTAAAAATATTTACAGATTTTATATTGAGAGTTTATTATGATCTACGTGGCGGTAGGCCTTTCCGCCGGGACTTTGGTAGGAATGGCGATTATTTTATCATATGTTCTGGGTTGGGCGAATAAAAGTTTCCATGTTGAAGTGGATTCCCGCGTAGAGGCTTGTATAAATGCGCTTCCTGCTGCTAATTGCGGAGGCTGTGGCTATGTTGGTTGTAGTGAATATGCTGAAGCTGTTGTCGCTGGTGAAGCTCCGGTTAACAAATGTACTGTTGGAGGAGAAAGTGTTGTTGTTGCTCTGGCCGATATTATGGGCGTTGAAGTAGAAGAAAGCTTCCCTTACTTCGCAATCGTACATTGTGCCGCATACTATGATGATCGTCTCGGGCGGCATGAATATTTAGGAGAACAAACCTGCGCAGCAGCGAATCTGATTGCCGATGTTCAGGGATGTATCTATGGCTGTTTGGGGTTTGGAGATTGTGTCAGGTCCTGTGACTATGATGCCATTCATATGATTGATGGACTGGCTACGGTAGATTATGAAAAATGTATCGGATGCGGAACTTGTGCCAAGGCCTGTCCCACGAATATTATAACCATAACGCCTTTCAAAGCGGATCAGATTCTTGCGGTTACTTGTTCAAACAAAGACTTTGGCAAAGATGTAACGTCAGTCTGCAAGGTTGGTTGTATTGGATGCAAGGCTTGCACCCGCGCCTCTGATATTTTTAAAGTCGAGAATAATCTTTCTGCAATAGATTATGATGCATACTCGCCCGGCGATCTTGAGAATCTGATAAAAGTTGCGGGAAAATGCAAAAGAAACAGAATTGAATTTGTTGGTAAAAAATCTGAAAAAGATCCTGGAAAAAATTAGCTTAGGCAATTACTACTCTCCGAATCCAATAACATCAATATTACTAAAAAATAGTGGTTGCAATCAGCTGTAAGGTTTTGGAGTTGAAAAATTAAAGGGGGATATACAAATGTTGTCACGGCGCTCTTTTTTAAAATTATCCGGTTTAACATTAACGGCCATGGGAACCGGTTATGCTGCCGGCAAATTAACCGCAAACTGGGGACCAGAAAAAAACTTTGCGATTCATGGCTTTTTACCTGAACATCCAGATAGCTTGAAAAGGGCCGTTAGTGTTTTCGCAGAATCAATCCCCGGAAAAATAAATCTTTTACCACCGCTGATTTACGCCCCTGATAAACTCGCTCGAATAGTTAACGAATCCTTTGGATATGCTAAAACGAGCCTATTTTCTTCAATTTCGGGGGGGCAGGCCACCTTCCGGATTGGAAAGTTAAAAGAACCGGTTGATTCGGATATATTGATAACGGATAACCTCCATTCTATTTATTCACTTGAAAAAGATTTTTCTCCTCTCCTTACCGCCTTTAGAAAACAAATTCAGAACAAAAAAGCCGGGTATTTTTTTAGTGCTGAGTATGTTGAACGAAAATTGTTTGACGCTTTCTTTGATACCGGAAAAAAGTTCGCAGTAATTAAAAACGAGAACAGATTGGTTGATAAAGTTTCTCTAAACAGAAAACCAACCGATATTAATCTTAACGGCAGCCGGGGTAATACAATTATCACTGTTGGCGATGGCTCTGCCTTTGTTAAATCTTCTTCATGCAGACATAAATTGTGCGAACATGCTGGCCAAGCGTTTAGTCCAGGCGACGTCATTGCTTGTGCGCCCAACAAAGTGTTAATTAAAATTGAAGTCGGTTAACGAATTAAGTGAAATATAGGTGGTTTTTATATACTGTTTTTTTTGTTTTTTTGTTTGCGGTCGGTTTTTTTATTGCCAAGCACCCGGAAAATAAAAACAGGCTGTCGACAATAAAACGCACCCGCCTCGCGCTTGGTACTGTTGTTGAAATTCAGGTACGAAATTCAGACAAAAAAAATGCCGATAGCGCCATAGATGCTGCTTTTAAAGAAATCGACCGGATAGAGGAATTATTTTCACCCACTAAAAGTGGTAGCATAACCTGGAAAATAAATCATAGCAGTAATAATGATCTAAAAGTTGATAAAGAGGTTTTTGGCTTGTTACTGAAATGTGATAAATTTTGGAAAATGACCGGTGGTGCGCTTGATGTGAGTCTGGGAAGTTTAATTGAAGTTTGGGATTTTGATGAAGCGCATCCCGACATCCCTTTAAAAAGTGATTTAGATGATGCCTTAAACCAGGCTGGCTGGAAAAATCTTGAATTAAAAGAAGAGAATACAATTCATCGCAGAGAAGGTTTGATTTTGAACTTCGGGGCGGTAGCCAAAGGATATGCGGTTGATAAAGCAGTAGAAATCCTTAGGAAATTCGGTATAAATGACCTGCTTGTCAATGCTGGCGGTGAGATTCGCGAACTGGGAAATGAATGGATAATCGGCATCCAACATCCAAGAAAAAGAAACGAGTTTATTGAAAAGTTAAATATTAATCATCGTGCAGTTGCAACATCCGGAGATTATGAGCAATATTTTGAAAAAAACGGGGAAAGGTTCCATCATATTTTAGATCCAACTTCAGGCTACCCTTCTAAAAGTTGTCAAAGTGTAACTGTAATCGCAGATGACGCCTTAACGGCTGATGCTTTAGCAACCGGGGTATTTGTGTTGGGGTGGGAAAAAGGGCTTAAACTAATTGATAATATGCCAAACATCCAAACACTGATTATTGACAGTTCAGGTAAGATTAGACAATCTTCTAACTTTTATCAGTATATCCAGGGATAAAAATCTGCCCATCATCCCCGCTTCTCATTTAATAACCCAGCTTCGAATCGAGAAACTGATTATTTCAATCCTTGCTCCGTCTCTTTCAAAAAAACCCTCTTATCTAATAGAAAGAAAATCGGCCAAGAGGATTATTCCTCTTTTCCTCTATCACGATAAAACTTTATCAGAAATTCTCCATCGTTGGGAGAAAGATCAAAACGCATTGTTGCTTCATTAACCAATTCTATAACCGGTTTATCGGAATCGACTTTACGATTTTCAGAAATCCATTTAACTGCTTTTCGCAAAGATTCTCCTTCGGGCATAATGTTGGTCATGATTTAAATCCCCCCCTTTAAAATTGTGGTCAGTTATAGTTTGTAATTTTTAGCATAAATCAAACTAAAAAAAAAGAAAAAAAAATCGACTTGGGGCCGATGATTTGCCCCCACAGGCGCTGTCCTCATCATTCAGGCAGGGTTTAAATGTCTCCGTAGATTGTTTTTTCCAGGTATCTCCCCACCGGAACAAGAAGGTGGTGTTTGACGTCCGCCAGGACAAGATAGATAGACGGGACCAAGAGCAGGGTTATGCCAGTGGCAAAAAGAATACCAAACGCCAAACTGATAGCCATTGGAATCAAAAAACGCGCCTGAATAGAGGTTTCAATCATTATCGGCAATAAGCCGAAAAATGTGGTCAAAGAAGTGAGAATAATCGGGCGAAACCTTCGTTGTCCCGCCTGAATTATCGCCTCCTTTAAATCAGTATCTTTATGCACGTTTCGGTTTACAAAATCGATCAGAAGCAGAGAATCATTAACAACCACCCCAATAAGGGCAACCATACCAAACAGGCTCATAATGCTAAGGTCATATCCCAAAAAGAGGTGGCCCCAGACTGCCCCTACAATTCCGAACGGAATAGCCGACATCACGATAAACGGCTGTAGATAACTTTTAAAGAGAACCGCCAAAAGCGCATAAATTGCAAACAAAGCAAGCGCAAAACCTCTTGCCATACTCTCAACCGATTCCAAGCGCTCCTCGGATTCCCCTTCCATTCGATAAGAGAATCCCGGGTACTCGCTGCTTAATCTGGAAAGCAAACCGTGGGAAAGTTCTTTTAAAATTTCTTCCGGATTAGCTTTGCCGGTAGTTGAAGCAGTCACATTGAGAACCCGCTTCTGGTCAGTCCGGTATAGAGTGCTGTAACCCCAACCCGGCTTCACAAAAGCAGCGCGGAAAAGAGGAATTTCTCCTCCTTCTTTGGTGCGTATTCGCATATCTTCGAGCATACCTCTTTTTTTTCGCTCCTGCTCGGGATAGCGCACCATAACCCTGATCTCATGACGTCCACGCTGGAATCGCAGGGCCTCTGCTCCGTAAAAACCAGCCCTGATCTGGCGGGCAAGATCCATTTCCGTTATCCCCAGAGTTCGCGCTTCTGATGTCAAACGAAATTGCAGTTCTCTTTTTCCCTGATTATAAGTATCGGTTATGTCTTTTACACCGTCATATTCTGCCAGAGCGACCTTGATTTCTTCTGCTGCTTGTTTCAATAATGAAAAATCATTATGGGACAACTGGATATTAATATTTGCACCAAAGTGAATGATCTCGGACTTAAACGAAAGCGATTCTGCTCCGGGAATTTCCCCGGTCTTTTCCCGCCAGCGGTCGGCAAATTCCTTGGAAGAGATACCCCGTTCATCGCTTTGTTTCAGGTAAACGACAACCTCGCAAAGATGCCCACCGTCAACAGTTGCTCCACCCCCCGTAATGGTTCCGCCAACAATAGCAAACATATTGCGCAAAATACTGTTTCCGTCATCCCTGCGGGCGTCATATTCCTTAATCGTTTGGTCAGCCTGCTTGATAAGCAGCTTCTGATATTGGCTGGTCTCTTCCACCGGAGTTCCATAGGGCATTTTCAGACAGGCAATAATCACATCACTTTCCATATACGGCATAAACCGAAACTTAATAATACCGGAAAAATAAAGACCCAAAGTTATTAGCAATATTCCCAGGCATACAGCTATGGTAGTAAAGCGATACTCAAGAACTGATCGTAAAAATCGCTGAAAAGGGCCTCTGATAAACCGTTCCAGCCCCTCAGTAAATCTTCGTTGAATATCCGTTCCCCGAAGTTTCTGCTTCATCATATTTAAATGCGCGGGCAGTATAAAGAAGGCTTCAACAAGAGAAATCACCAAGATAGGAATCACCACCAGAGGAATTACCTTGACAAAATTTCCCATCATTCCTTTCACGAAAAGAAGAGGGGTAAACGCCACAACAGTGGTAAGCACGGAAAAGGTTACCGCCCCCAAAACTTCTCGGGTTCCGTCTATGGCAGCGGGTAACAGAGATTTTCCCATTCTCCGGTGTGTGTAAATGTTTTCTCCCACGATGATTGCATCATCAACCACAATCCCCAGGGCCATGATGAAGGCGAAAAGAGAAACCATGTTAATGGATACATCCGCAACCGGAAGTAAAAAAAGCGCGCCTATAAATGAAATCGGAATTCCTAAAGCAACCCAAAAAGCCAGACGCAACTCCAGAAAAAGAGAGAGGATTATAAGCACCAGGGAAAGGCCCAGATAGGCATTCTTTAACAAAAGGTCCATTCTTGATCGAAGAATTTCTGAACGGTCGAACCAGATAGACAGGTTCACTCCCTCAGGCAAATTAAGATTTTGCTGGTCTACATAGTCGTGAACTATTTTTGATATGGTAAGCGGGCGCTGATCCGATACCCGGAAAACATCTACCATGGCCGCAGGAAAACCATCAAATGTTGCAAAAGTGTCAGTCTCTCTAAAAGCGTCTATAACGGTAGCTATATCGCCCAATCTGATTTTGGTGCCGTCCGGCTGGGCAACAACGATAATAGAAGCATATTCACGCCCTGTATATTTACGCTCTTTGGTGCGAAGTGAAATCTCTCCGCCTTCTGCCTTTATCGAACCTGCAGGAACATCAAGAGATGCTTTGCGGATTATATCAGCAACTCCATCAAGGGTCAGAGAGTAGCAGCGCAGGGTTGCTTCGTCAATCTCGATAGATATTTCATAGGGACGAACAGCATTAACCTCGACCTGGGTAATTTCATCAATACTAAGAAGATCATCACGTATCTTATCAGCCCATTCAGCTAAAGCCTTCTCGGAAATGTTGCCATAAACCACCACGGAAAGAACCGAGTGGCGATTGCTGATTTTTGATATGACTGGCTTCTCCGCATCTTCCGGAAATGTGACGATTTGATCAATTTCAACTTTAACGTCCTGCAGGACCTGGTTGACATCCTCACCTTCCAAAACCTCGGCAATAACCGTTCCTCCACCTTCACTGGCAGTAGACCTGATTTTTTCAATGCCTTCTACCGCACTCAGGCTTTCTTCAATTTTAAGAAGGATACCGTCTTCAACCTCTTCCGGACCGGCCCCCGGATAAGGAACCGTGACACTGATCATATCCAGATTGATTTCGGGAAAAATTTCCTGCTTGACCTGAATACCGATCAGAAACCCCCCGATAAGAAAAAAGAGCATAAGCAGATTGGCAGCAACGTGGTTTTGCGCCATCCATTCAATCGGGCCTTTACTCATGGCTCTCTCCGTGCTCCTGCTCTTTATTATTAACTGAAATGGTATCCTGACCAACGATACGAAGTCTCATTCCCTCTACGGCTCCACTGAGAGATGTAAGCACCACTTTCTCCCCTTCCTTAATCCCTGATGTAACCCATACTTCTTCATCAGTGGCCCACGCATACTGCACCGGCTGAATATGCAGGCTGCCGTCTTCTCCCGTCAGCCAAACCGTGTTGTTGTCGCGGAGCGCTGATCTCGGTACAGAAATCACATTCTCAAGCACTTTTCCGAAGAGGGAAACTTCAACAAACATCCCCAGCGCCAAATCAGTTCCATTTTTTGTCTTGCTTTTACTGTATGGATGTTTGACTTGAACAACGGTCTTGACCATCCGGCCTTTAGCATCAACCTCTCCAAGAGACCGGTTTAGCACACCCGGCCAGGTGTAAACACGAGAACCGGCTTTTAAGCGGACCTCAGCATTAATTTTATTCTTCTTGCTTCCACCTACAGGCACCTCAAGCCACGTCATCTCCTGAAATGAAAGGGGAACAACAATTTCAACCATATCTGTCCCGAACAGTTGTCCCAGATTTTCTCCTGCGCGCACATACTGGCCCACATCAATAGACTCGGCGCGTATCATGCAGTTAAAAGGAGCTTCGAACCGGGTTCGTTTAAGGTCCAGAAAGGCTCTACTAAGAAAAGCACGGGCGGCATCCACCTGAGCACGGGCATTTTCTAACTGCGGTTCATACAACACCAGCGGACTTGGTGACAGCAGTATTTCTTTGGTATTTTCATCATTATTATTTTTTTGTCTTTTCCATTTCTCCCACTGAATGCGGGCAACTCGGGCGTCACTTTCTACCTTAGCCAGCTCATATTCAGCTTTTTTAAGGTCTGCCCTGGCCATTTCCACCGCCAGTTCATAATCTATCTTCTCGATTCTAAACAAGTGCCTGCCTTGCTGAAATATGCCGCCGGCAACAAACTGCGGGGCAACCCAAACCACCTTTCCGCTTACCTGGGGAACAATATTGGCTTCCATCCTTGGCTGTACTGTTCCATATCCCCGCACAGTAACTGTTTTGTTTTCGGACCTGACCGTCATTGTCTGAACAAGGGCTCCCCCAGGTTCTTTATGGGCCTTCGGGGGAGGTTCTTTCAGAGCAATGATGATGCGAAAACCGATTGCGCTTACAGCAATGATCAGCAGGGGTAATATTACTTTGATGACAGTAGGTCTCATAGATATCCTTTCTTGCCATTATTCATTGTACATTTTTTCTAAACGCTGGTTAACCACGGTTTGCTGCCAGCTTCCTCCCAGAACTCGAGTCAGCTCAATACGATCACTGAAAACTGCTCTCCGGGAGCTAATCAACTGGCGCTTCGACAGGTAATAATTGCGCTGTGCCATCAATACCGGCAGATAATCGCTCAATCCCTGAACATAACGATAAAGAGACATTTCAAGAACATTTACAGATGCTTCAACCAGGTTTTCTAAACGTTTAATTTCTTCCTCCCTTTTTTGGTTTTTTACCAAGGCATCTTCTACTTCCTGAAAAGCCCTCAAGACAACACTTCGATAGTTACTGAGCAACTCTTGATACCGGGCTTTACAGCGTTCTACTTCAGCCTTGCGTTTGCCTCCGTCGATAATTGGCTGGGTAATCTGTCCAATCAAATTCCAGAATAACAGGTCAGACTGGAAAAGACTGCTCACCTCCAAAGCGGTATATCCTCCTGCCGATGAAAGATTAAAACTGGGAAACCGATCGGCAACCGCGGCTTCGATAAGAGCGTCTGAAGCTTTAAAACGCAGCAGAGCAGCTTGAATATCAGGCCGCTGTTTTAATAGTGTTGCCGGCAAATCAACCGGAACCGGGGGCGGCGCCGGAGGCAACTCCTGTTTTTCTCCCCCACAATCAATTTGAGGATACCGGCCAAGCAAAATGGAAAGAGCATGTTCCCGAATTGCCAGCTCCTGCTCCAAGCCCGGTTTTTGGGCGAAGGCGTCCGCTAAATTTTGCTGTGCCTGATACATATCAAGAGCGGAGACGACTCCCTGCAAATACTTGTCTTCCACAAGCTCCAATGCTTGCTGGAAGCTTTCTATGGTCTGCTCAAGCAGGCGCAACTGCTGTTTGCTTTCGATAATTTGAAAGTAGAGATTGCCAACCTCTGCCGCCAGTGAGACATAAAGCGCTTCAATATCTGCTTCGGTTGCAAAAACTTCCAAAAGGGCGGCCTTGCTGCCGGACTTAAGCTTATTCCATAAATCAACCTCATAGCTCGCTGCCGCTGAAAGTCCAAATGCGTTATCCGTCTCTGCGCCAAAAAAGGAGGTCATCCGTTCTCGTGCGGCACTGGCGCTTAGAGTAGTCTTAAATTTGCGTGCTGAATCAGTAATTCGATATTCAGCCTGAAACTGACGCCAGCGGTTACAGACAGCTTCAAGGTCGAGGTTGTTTTTAAACATTTCTTCCATCAGTTCGTTTAACTGATAATCATCGAACAAGGTCCACCACCTGTCAGCAGGCTGACCGGATTGCTCAAGCTGATGCTGAAACGCAGAAGGAATTGTCGGCATATCCTCATTCAAACGGGACCGGTAGGGACTGCATCCCCATAC
>JAGHDE010000085.1 GCA_021160085.1 Pseudomonadota bacterium
ATTAAAAACTATCTCTTCACTTTTTTGGGCGGGCTGAGATACTTGGGGGGGAGTGACTGCTTGTTCCTTAGAAGAACCGGGAAGAGGTCTTTTGGGAATCTCTTCCGGTGTTGAATCCGGGATAGTATCGCTTGGGGTAACTATAGAAGGCTCTAAGGAAGAGGGTTGAACCATGGGCTTCAGCTCAGCTGGTGATGAGGCATCTTCTATTACCTTTACTTTCTCCTGCGAAGGAATAATTTCGGCTTTTGTCTCTGCTTTTAAAGCGGCTTCCGTATTTAAAGGGGGATAATCTTGCGAATCACCTGCCTTGATGGATTGTCCGGCACAAGCGACAATCGTCAAGGCAATAAAAATTAAACAGGCAAAGAGTGTTTTTGTGCGCATATGCTAAGCTACCTTTAAGATGAAGGGTTAGTAATAGTGCTTTTACCGCTCTTCATGAGACCGACAACCACAATGGTCGTCCGCATATCTTTTGGATTTCGGCGGTTGGTCACTCTGATCTTTAAATCACTTATGATTAACAACTTATCATTGGTTTCGATATCGTAAAGAAGGTTGGTAAGGTTTGTTATGGTAGTCGTAAATTCTATTTGAACGGGGAGCTGGATAAAAAAGTCTGTGGGCTTGGTATCAAGAACCTTCTCACTTTTTATACTGATATGATTTTTGAACGAGAGGGTCTTTAAAATGTCCTGTAAATCTGCTGCTGCCATAGGCGCTGTGTTCCCCGAAAGCATCTTTGTAGTGCTTTTTTGGACAACCGCCTGGATTTGCTTAAGATTATTTTCAACACGTGATTTCCCAGCGACAAACTGGCGATATTTTTCTAACTGTTTCATTTTGACTGGTATCTCTTCCTGAATTTTTTCCTGGTTTTCAAGAAAAGGGTCAACCACAAACTTGACAGCAACAAACCCAAACGCTATCACCAATGCAGCAATCACAAAATAACGTTCTCGCCGGGATTTAAGTTTTAACAGTTGAATATATTTTTTCAGGGAAACCGTCAAGAAAATTTATCTCCTTTCGATTTTGGTTTTGATCTTAAAGCTTTCCTTCCCCCCCCGGTCCCTGGTGATGGGAGCAATGAATTCACTGGAATGGAAACGGGGAGAACTGTCTAAAAGAGCGATAAGATCAGAAGCTGATTTTGCAAATCCTGACAGGTTCAGTTCACTTTTATAGCATCGCAGATCTGTCAACCAAACCGAGGGGGGAATTACCGTAGAAAGCTCCTTTAATATCATAAGCCTGCTAAATTCGGACTGCTGGATATCGTTTAAACCTTTTATTTCTTTGCTGATACTTTGGGAATCCTGCTGAATTTTTTGAATGGAAAAAACTTCGTTTTTTAAGGAGTCAATCTCTTTTTCGATCTTACTGAGAACCAGCCGTTCTTTAACAATGCTGCTTATCCCCCAGATAAGGGACAATATTATAATTGCGATAAAAAGGATAACAGAAAAACACAGACCCGCCTTTCTGGTCTTTTTCCTCAGATGTTTAGGAAGAAGATTAACGTCCAAAGGTACTTTTTTTATTCCTTTAAGAGCTAACCCGATCCCGCTGATAAGGTTTGATGAAATCGGGCCTTGTCCATTCAGCCTGGCAGAAATTATTTCCCGGGGGAACATAGTGATATTGATCTGGTCAGTTTTAACCAAACCATCGATTATTTCACTCTCTTTTTCTTCTCCCATCAGATAAACAACAGCGGAATCATTTTCACTTTCCTTATCCTGCCTGCTATGGGAAGGAAAGGCTATCTGAAAGCTGTTTTCGACATTCTCCTTGATTTGTTGAATTCGATCTGAGCTTTCTTCTGTCTGAAAATCTACTGAACGTGAATATCGTAACCGGCTGCTCCCTATCCATTCTATCTCAAAATCATATTTTCCAATATCAACCAGGCCTATACAATTTATCTTCCCCTTTTCATTTTTCCCCAACAGAAAAGTGTTCAAAAGAGAGGTAGAACTTGTTTCCATCCCTAATGGCGTTATTCCGGCCCGGTCGAGAACAGATAAATATTTTTCAAGAACCTCTTTTTTCGTCACCAACAACAGAAGCTGAAGTGTATTGACCTCAACATCTTTCTCCGTAATCATGAAATCAAAAACAACGTCCTCTTCAGAAAAAGGAATGTATTTTTCTATCTCGTAGCGTACCACGTTCCGAAGGTTCTCCTCTGCCGAAGCCGGCAGGCTTAGGAAGCGAAACAGCATCTCATGGCGAGGTATACCCACCCATACATTTTCTTTTCCAATGTTGTTTTCTTTCACAAACCGGCAAATTTCCTGTATCCAAAAGGTTTCAAGGTCTTCGCCAGTCTTATTCAGGGGCTGAGGAATAACTTCATATTGAGCCTCAACCTCTTCGCGCAGAAATTTTTTCAGATACACCAGGGTAAGGCAACCCTTTCGAAATTGAATTCCTAAACTCGACTGAAGAGAAACTATCATGATGACTGCTGGTCTCCTGTTTTCCAGGGGATATGGTTGATATAGACGAGACTCTCAGGCTTGGGATAGTTATCAACCCAATAAACAACCTGATATTTTTTTTCACTGCCCAGTTTGATGATTACAACTCCCTTAACACTCCTTTGAACATCGCTGTCAGGCACGAATCCAGTCGACACAATCGAATAGATCCTCGAGGATGATAAAGAAAGGTGCTTAATCACCTGACTATAGGTTTGATCCCCTATCAGGGTTCTTATTGTCTGAAGATTTCTTATGGGTTCCTCCGAGCGGGCATGGATGATGCTTTCGACCATTTCTTTGTTCAATCCCGGGATACTCATCAAAATTTCTTGGGGAGCAGTGTTTACGTCAACGCGGCTTGAACGGGAATACCCACTTATTAAATCAACGAGCCCTTTTTGCCAAACTGGTTCTTCTACCTCTTCGTCCGAAACAAGGTAACACCCGTAGAATACCGAGGGAGTAATACCTCGAACCAACAAAAGTTCTTCAACCGTATCAAAAGGACCGTCTTTACAGGAATATGGATTCGGCAGAGACTCATAATAATCATCTTCTGCTCCGTTCAGGCGGTGAAGGTTGTTTTCATCCCTCCAGTCAAGAATCGAATCAGTAATAATATCCCTTTCCTTTTCTTCTACTCCTAAACTTGTAATAAGGTTGCGGAGCAGTTTTTCAGAAATGGTGTTTGCATTATATTTCCCCGCTTCATCACCTATAATAACTTCTGCGGTACCGTGAGACATCTTCACGGTAATTTTTCTTTGGTCAGCTCTCCAGGTCACTCCCTCCCGGCCTTCCTCTTCCTCAGACTTGACCGCAAGATATTTGATCAGCTCTACTACCGCCCGCTGGAAGCCACTTCGGGCATTATAATAACAGGTTGTTTCATCTTTAAAGTTACGGGTGGCATCTACTTCTACCCGCATTGCAAAAGAAAATTCCAATACAATGACCATCAGAAGCAAAAGAATCCACAACACCATGATCAGCGCGATGCCCCTGTTATCAGCCGTATTTTTAAAAATGTTAAATTCGAATTTTACCATATTTTGCCATTGTAAAACAAGCTCAATTTACTATAAGGCACTAAGACGTACTAGGCCAATAAAAAGGGCTCCCGCTTCCGCCGCCACTGCCACCAGACGAACCAGGAGAGGAACCAAATGGTGGTGATATGGGGCCTTGTTTCTCTTTTTTGTTGGGACTTATCATCTTCTGGGGCATACTCGTACTCGGGAAAAAACCATCCAACCCCCCTCTACCAGCCGCTTTTACTCGTGTTAAATCAGCTCTGTCAAGATCGGCAACCATTATGGGGATTGTCATGGCTGTTGTCATGGGTTCAGCATCATCCGAATTTTTTGGTCTATGAGTGAGCTTTATTCTGACTGCCTGAGGAAACATCGTATCTTCTTCAGTTTCCCCATTCCAGCTTTCCCGCCACTCCCCTTCATCCGAATCAGGAGACCAAACATAATAATCGAACATAATATCGTCCAGATTTGATAACAAGGTAATATCAACAGTCTCGTCTTTTGTAATCTCCGATTCTTTCTGAAAAAAATCATCGCCGCTTATCATTGATTCCCGAATGATTAACTCTTTTCCGTTTTCTGATGCGCGGTCTTCCCCCAGAGCGTATTGAACCCATACCAACCCTGTTATTACCGGAGATTTGACAGATATGGGAGAAACAAATTTTAGCGCTTTGGGTTCGCCCTGAAAAATCACCGCCCACCCTTTTTCTTTTTTGATCATATAAGGATAGGTTGACTTAATCTGCTGGGCTATCATCTCCATGACTATTCTGGTTTTTCGGAACTCATCCACTGTCTCCTCTCCTTTTTCCCAGGAACGAATGCCAAGGCGAAGAACTCCTCCCATAATACCAACCATAAGCGCAAGGATAACTACAGTGAGAAGAAGTTCTAAAAGCGTAAACCCTTTTTGATAACAATGCGGGGAGAAAGGATATTGCTTGAATTTCATTGAGTATCCTCAGTTTTCACGAGCATCTTTAAGACTTCAAAAGGTAATGTCTTGTTTTTATCTCCGCCGGGCCAAAAAACAGAAACTTTTATCCTGAAAATTTCCACGGGAACATCGCTTTCGTTATTTTCCGCTCCCAATGAAACAGGTTCAATTGCATATTTCCAGTAATAGTCTCCTTCAAATTTTCCCTCATCCCGCATGGTGGAAAACTCTTTTTTAAGGCAAAGTTCTTCCAGTAGCTGCTGCCCGTAGAACACAGCCCGGGAGTACTCCCCCGATTTTCGTGCCAAACAGAGCCCCCCCGAAAAAAGTTCAATAATAACAGTGATGGCAATCCCCAAAATCGCCATGCTGACCATTATTTCGATAAGGGTAAATCCGTTTTTAATGTGTTTTGTTTTCACCGCTTTCAATTGTTGCAGTAGCTGTAATAAAATCTATGGTAATATGATAAGATCGGGAGTTGTCAACCTGCAAAAGGAGTCCCCCCCCATTGCAGCTTCCATTGGGATAAAAAATAAAAGCTCCCTCAGGATCATCGATTTCTTTATCCTCTACTATAAGCTTTCCGATTATGACACCTTCCGGATAAACATAAACCTTTAGTGAAGGAGACGTTGAAACCGCTTCTTCGGTGAAACGATCAGGATGGTTTAGCGGTTGATCACTCACGGTTAGCTGGTTTTTTTTCTTATCAACCAGTAACCAAAAAGGCTTCTTACGACAAACAGCCTGATTACGGGCATAGCGGACAACCGCTACTGTTTTTTTTGCTGCGGTTTTTAAACGCACCGAGGACAAGCTGTTATACACACCAGGAGCAATCAGGGCAGTCAAAACCCCCATCAGGGCAATGACTAAAAGCATTTCTACCAGGGAAAACCCCAGGATCGATAAACTGCCAGCCCTCTTATTCATCTTCTTTATCAGATAAACCCTTCCAGCTGACAACATCCTGATCTTCGCCTTCACCCCCCTCTCTTCCATCTGCGCCCAAGGAGATAATATCATAGTCTCCATAATCACTTGGAGATTTATAGATATATTCATTCCTCCAGGGATCCAGCGGGATCTTTTTTTTAAGGTAAGGGCCATCCCAATTCCCCCCTTCTTCTGGTTGCAGTTGAAGGGATTTCAATCCCTGTTCGGTGGTGGGGTATCTACCAACATCGAGACGATATATATCCAAAGCAGCGCCAAACAGTTCAATCTGGGCTTGAGTTGCCTGCTGTTTGGCGGCACCGACCTTGCCCATGAATTTGGGCACTACCAAGGCGGCCAGAAGCCCTATAATGGCCATCACCATAAGAAGTTCAATCAAGGTAAATCCCTGTTTCTTAATATCTTGTTTTATAATCGGGTTGTTCATTCTTAGCATACCTCCTCTATTGCAACCTCCTAATCAATAATAAGAGCCCTTTCCAAAAGGGCCGGGACAGAATTTTGAAAACTTTCAATAAGTTAGTAAGGATTAAAAAGCAATTTCATTGACACTGAATATAGCCATTAACATTGAAAAAACAATAAACCCCACTCCAATCCCCATGATAAGGATTAAAAGAGGTTCTAAAAGGGAAATCATTCTTTTGATACTATTTTTCACCTCTTTTTCGTAAGTATCAGCAACCTTAAGCAGCATCTCATTCAATTTACCGGTTTCTTCCCCCACCGTAATCATATAAATTGAAAGAGGAGGAAATACACCGCTTTCCTCCAGGGGTTTAGAAATATTTTCACCTTCTTTCATCTTGTTCCGCACATCCGCAATAGCATGGACAAAAACCATATTCCCCATGGTCTCTTTAACAACGTTAAGGGCTTCCAAAATTGGGACACCGCTTCGAATCAATGTTCCCAAGGTTCGGGAAAATCGCGCCACCTCAGTCTTTTTGATAAATTGACGGATCAAGCCAATACGAAACTTGATTTTATCCCATTTAATCCTCCCTTCTTCGGTATTTATCGCCCTCTTGAATCCGATTGCCCCACCGATGAAGAGCGCCAAAAACAGCCACCAATAAGAAATGATACCATGACTTACTGCTAAAAGGACCCGGGTTGGAAGAGGCAGAGTTTGTCCTAAGTCCTCGAAAATAATGGCGAACTTTGGAATTACCCAGACCAGCATAACGACGATCATTACTGCCCCAACCAAGGTAAGAATAATCGGATATATCAAGGCGGATATAATAAAATCGCGGGTCTCCCGAGCGTTTTCTAAATATTCTGCCAATCTCTTCAGAATTAAATCAACAACCCCTCCCGCTTCTCCTGCCCGAATCATATTGGTATAAAGGCGGGAAAATATCTTAGGATGCTTGCTAAAAGCTTCTGCCAGAGAGCTTCCCCCCTCAACTTCTTTTAAAACATTTTGGATCACTTCCTTAAATTTTTTATTTTCGGTTAATTCAACCATTATCTCCAGACTTCGATCTAAAGAAAGCCCTGCATTTACCAAGGTGTTCAGTTCCTGAGTAAAAATGAGGACATCACGGGAGGTAACCCGCCCAAACAGGAAATCCAGAGAAATGTCTAAGGAAACTGCCTGAACTTCTTTAGGAAGCTGAACACGAATGGGGATCAGACTCAGGTCATGGAGCTTTTCCACAACGCCTTTCTCTTCCGCGGCTTCCAGGGAACCTTCCACGATCTTCCCTGATTGATCAGTTGCTTTATAAAGATACAATGCCATGGTTACAATTCAAAACTTTTTCTTGTTCGTGAAACATTCAAAAAATCGTTTACCGTCTCACATTTCGCGTTTTATAATATTTTAAAAT
>JAGHDE010000162.1 GCA_021160085.1 Pseudomonadota bacterium
ATAACCGCCGGGGAGAAAACATATCTTTCTCCCCGGTTTTTCTTTCCAGCTTTTTAGATAATTACGATCATGAAAATGCTAAAGTTATTTTTTTTGTTGTTTCCACTGTTTCTGTTGAATGCCTGCGCAACAACAAATGAAATCGCAGACCTGAACGCTAATGTTACTGCACTGAAAACCGAAATCTCCAGTCTTCAGCAGGCGAATAAAAACCTGCAGAAAAAGTTCGCAAACCTTGATTCCCGAATAGATGATGAGATAAAAACGGACCTTCAGGAATTGAGAGGAAAATTGGATGAAAAAGATCGCGCATTACAAAACAGACTTAAAGAAACGGAAGAAAGAATTGCTCAGCTTGAGGCGAAAAAACCCATCCCTACTCCCTCATCCCCGCCTTCCGACCTTCACTCGAGCACTCCTTCTTACTCAAAGCCATCTGGTTCTCTGGATCCTGAAGAAATATACGCTGAAGCCTACAACCTCTATAAAGAAAAACGTTTCTCCCCGGCAAGGGACTCTCTTCTTAAATTTCTCAACCAGTTTCCTGACACTGAATATTCTGACAACGCCCAATTCTGGGTTGCAGAATGCTATTATAAGGAAGGAAAATATGAAGAGGCTATTTTAGCCTATGAGGAAGTAGTGCAAAAATACCCCCAGGGCAACAAGCTCCCTGACGCCTTGCTTAAACAGGGTTTATGCTTCCAGGCTATGGGAGATACCATAAGTTTCCGCATTTTGCTGCAACGAGTCATTGAAACCTACCCAAAGTCACCGCAGGCGGAAATTGCCCGCAAAGAGATAGAAAAAACATAAATTAAAGTCTCTTAAGCGCTTCTGCTTTCTTAAGCTTCTGAAAAACTTCTTTTACTGTTTCTTCTGTTTTTTTCAGGGTTCCTTCATTATTTATTACATAATGAGCATATCGCAGCTTGCTGTCTATATCCATTTGGGATGAAAGCCGCCGACGCGCATCCTCTAAACCAAGGCGGTCCCGCTCTCTTAACCTCTTTATCTGAACCCGGGAAGAAACATAGACAAGGACCACCTTATCAACTGTTGCATGACGTCCAACTTCAATCAAAAGCGGGATATCTAAAATCACAATTGCTTTAACATCATCTTTAACAATTTTACCGATCTGATGATTTTCTTCTTCGTAAATTTTTGGGTGAAGAATTTTTTCCAGTTCTCTTCTTTTTTGGTGGTCAGCAAAAACAATATCCCCTAACGTCTTCCGGTTGAGAGTCTGATCCTTGTTCACAATCTTACTGCCAAAGAGGTTAACCACCTCCTGCCAACCCGGTCTTCCCGGTTCTACCACTCTCCGGCTGATCGCATCCAGGTCGATAATATACCCCCCCTCCCTTTCAAACATTCGGGCAACCGTGCTTTTACCGCTGGCAATTCCTCCGGTCAATCCTGCGATCAACATTATCTACCGTTTAAGAAACAAAATTCTTGTCATCCCGCATAGCTTAAGAGCTTTGCAAAACAAGATACTGCAAAGCTCTCGCTTGTCATTCCCAACCAGATCGGGAATCCAGGGATTGCGGGTAGTTACACTGATCATTGTAGTCACATATTCTATATCAGGACTTTTTACAAGACTGATCTTTTTTTAAAGCTTGAATAATCTCATCAAACACCACTTCCACCTCAGCATCAGGAACTCGACAGGATCCAGCCCCATCATGCCCTCCTCCTCCATAATGCGACAAAAGTTTCCCCACATTAACCGCGGATGTATTATTGAAAATATTTTTCCCAACTGAAATTCCTGTCCGGCCCTGTCGATGCACATCTTTAAAAACATTTACTGAAACATTTGCACCAGGAAAAAGAGAATAGACCAGAAAACGATTTTCTTTGCCCTTAAAACCGCCTTCCCGAAAATCACTAATAACAACATTTTTTTCCTGACGAGAATTTTTTAATAACATGGTTCGATAAGCTGTAAAATCATCTAAAACCTGTTGGCAACGCCTCGCTACTTCCGGATCTTTCATAACCAAAGAGAAAGGTTTGTCTCGGAGGAGAGAGATAAGCTTAATCCAGTAGGGTTCATCAGCCCGGTTCTTTGGATCGATAGTAAAAGAAAGTAAAACATATCCTTTTGGATGAAGAACATCCGAGACCTTCAAGTCCGCAGAATCAATCTTATCAGTTTCGGTTACCAAAGTTTCATATTTTTTTAAGGAATCGTTAAGATAATATTCAAAAACTACCCGGGCGGCACTGGGGGCTATATCAAACTTACCTCGAAAAGGGACTGAAACCTGGTTGGTTATATGATGGTCAAACCAGAGACAACAATTGGGATGATAGGGGAGATTGGCAATAGCATCCTCAGGACCAACTTCCACCTCCTTATCCTGCATGGACTTCGGCTCCACAAAGAGGATCTGATCAACAGACTCCTCGGAAGTAATAAGAACCCCACAAACAATACCATCAAAATCCGCTCTGGTAATCAGTCGCATAAAAAAGTTGTAAGTTAAAAGTTAAAACCATTCCGATCCCTGGTCCCTGACACCTGAACCCTGTCTACCGTCTCACCTTTCACGTTTAACATCTCACGTCTAACGTTTAACGTCTCACGTTTCACGTTTAACATCTCACTTTTCACGTTTAACGTCTCACGTTTCAGAAATTATCTCTCTCAACCGCTTCCCTGAGAAGATCAAAAAAATTCGGAATAGCCGAGACAACCCGATTCCAGTTGGGTATATGCGGTGCGCCAAATGCGCTGTTCCTTTCAAAGTCTTCGCTGGCAATCCCAATCCCCTTCACGAATGTTTCTACTGCCACCGCCTCCTGGTGTCGATCGAAAAAGAGTCCATTAATTTCAGAATCCCGATAATATTTAGCGATATAATCCTGGGCTGTCCTCAGATAGGTAGCCTTCAGCGTATTAATCCATCCTGCCGGAAAACTCATCCCCATGCTTGCCATTGTGCGGAAAAGAGTCTTCGCAATGTCAATAGCCATTTTGTTTAGTCCGGTTGTCGGATCATTTTCAGCAAGCGGCTGGTGCTTATGCTCGTAGATATCAGCTATCTCCACCTGGCAAACCCTTTTTAAAGAACAGTTCCGATAAATCTCCGCGAGCATTCCCACTTCCAATCCCCAGCCTGACGGTATTCGGTTTGTGCGGGCCAAGTCAGCGCGCATTGAAAATTCTCCGGCCAGGATGTAGCGAAAAGAATCGAGATAGTCTAAAAAATCATTGCCTCCCAGAACCTTTTTTAGCGCCCTGATCAAGGGAAACACAAAAAGACGAGTAACCCTTCCATGACGGCGATCGGTTACTCGGGCATAATAACCTTTGCAAAATTCGTAATTGAGATTTGGGTTTGCTATCGGATAACAAAGGCGAGCAAGCAGTTCCCGGCTGTAAGTAACAATATCAGAATCATGAAGAACAATAACCTGGCTCGATTGAGTGGAAAGGATATAACCATAAGATATCCAGGCAGACCTGCCCTTGCCATCTTCACCCGCTGACAGGTTTTCTTTATCAAGCATATGGTAGAGTTCCTGGATGTTCTCCCCGTCATTCCAGATAATTGAAGCCGGCACATTAAAGGAAGAAAGCATTGACTTAACCTCAGTAAATTCATCCTTGTTCGCTCTCCCCAGGGATATGATTATCTCATTCAGGTATCGCACTTTTGAGATTTCAGACAAAATGTTTTTGATTGGTTTGGCCTTCAAATCGACAAAAAGAGCGGGGATAACCAGAGCTATGGGGCGGTTTTGGGAAAAAGTTTCCAACTCTCTCTCCAGCCGTTCTGTGCCTCCCGATTTCAGCCGGTGAAGCGTGGTTATTTCTCCGTTTTGAAAAATATCAGCCATAACTACCTCCAATATTAAAGCACTGAAACTTTAAAAAACTCTCTTCTTAAAAGCACTCAAAAATATTATTAATTAAATATAACACATAATCCCATCTTCGGCAAATTAACCGTATCGTAACATGCTGCTTGCATTTATTATGTTAAAATGCTATAAAAATTTTTTTAAGCCAGCTGACAATATACTGAAATGACTATATATTTAAAATTTACGGGTGGTTGCAAGGAGATACTCTATGTCAAAAACGATCCGGGAAATTAACGAAAAAATAAAAAAGGGGGAGGCAGTGGTCTTCACTGCCGAAGAAATCATCGATCTTGTAGATAAAAAAGGTCCCCAAAAGGCAGCCGAGAAGGTTGATGTGGTCACCACCGGCACCTTCGGCCCGATGTGTTCCTCCGGGGCTTATTTTAATATTGGTTCCACAAAACCTCGCATAAAAATGGGGGGGGGGAAGGTTTATCTCAATAATGTTCCCGTTTATACCGGACTGGCCGCCATGGATATTTTACTGGGAGCCACCGCCCTGCCGGATGATGATCCCCGCAATTCGGTTTTTCCCGGAAAATTCGAGTATGGGGGTGGTCATGTCATTGAAGACCTGGTGGCTGGAAAAGATATAAAGTTGGTTGCTTCGGCTTATGGAACCGACTGCTATCCCAGGAAAAAACTGGAAACCTGGATATCCTTAAAGGATATTAATGAGGCAGTGTTATTCAACCCCAGAAATGCCTGTCAAAATTATAACGTGGCAGTTAATCTCTCCAACAAGGCGATCTATACTTACATGGGAATGCTCATGCCCAAAATGGGTAATGCCATCTACAGCAGCGCTGGTCAGCTTTCACCTCTCCTGAACGATCCTGATTACCGTACCATCGGCATCGGAACAAAAATTTTTCTGGGCGGGGGGGTTGGATATGTGGTCTGGAACGGTACTCAGCATAATCCCGCAGTTAAACGAGGAGAAAACAATGTGCCCAAGGTCCCCGCTGGAACCCTGGCGGTTCTGGGAGACCTCAAGGGAATGAGCCCCCGCTGGCTGAAAGGAGCATCGTTTGTGGGATATGGATGCACCATGGCGGTTGGAATTGGGGTGCCTATCCCCATACTGAACGAGGA
>JAGHDE010000234.1 GCA_021160085.1 Pseudomonadota bacterium
ATTATAAACTTGTTAATATCCATAATTGCGGGACTTAGATTCAAGTAGGCAAGCTATAAGCGATTAGCTAACCGCTCACTTCACTATCCACTTTCAAATTTCCAGTTTTCTGTTTCACTCGACCCCTTGGTCCCTCGAATCCTTGAACCCTTTACTTCAAACCTATGAGAGCCCTGGCATTAATAACCGCAATTATCTTTCTTCTCGTTACCAGTGGGTGCGCTTATTCGGGAAAGAATATCCCCGAGAACGATTCTTCAATAAATATTTACAAACAATCATCTGGGAAAGATTATTTTATCGCAAAAAAGGGTTCAATCCTGTTTCATAAACCCGACTGCAGGCTTTTAAACGCCACCGGCTACGTGATCGATCCCGAGGATATAGTTGTGTTCAAAAGCAAGAAGGAGGCTGTAAAAGCAAATTATATCGCTTGTCCCATATGCAAACCCGATTTCGATGAAGGCAGGAGAGAAAAGGAAGAAAGGCAATGGCTCGTCTTTATCTTGTCTCTTTTGGGGTTAGCATGCCTCTCTGACGCATCTGTGGCCGCGAGCTTCAGTGGCGGAGAAGGATTCTCTCTGGGAATACTTGATGAATAAGAGGAAATTGGCTCTAAGCCATGCCTTGGTTTGACTACCGGTTTTTTTACTTTTTAATATCTTTTCTTCTTTTTCACCCACTAATTACAATAATCTGGAAAAAGTCGCTCAGGTAAGCGTTCCCAAGCCTATTATTCACAGTGAAGACGACGAAATTGTACCCTTCTCTATGGGCCAGAAAATATTTGATGCCTCAAAGGCCCCCAAGTATTTTTTCCGGCTTAAAGGAGCGGGGCATAATGATACTTATATTGTTGGGGGAAAGGATTACTTTAAAGCAATTCAAGCCTTTGCAAGGGATTCAAAAATTTGACTGACAGGTTTCCCCAGCTTAATTTCCGGGTTTTTTTTTGCCCGTTCCCAGATACGGTCCATATTTTCTAAAGACATTTTTTTAAGACTTATCCCCTGTTTTTTGGCCTCTTTCTCTATTTCATAAAATCGAGCCCTGAACTTATGGTTTGTCCTTCGAAGCGCTGCTTCCGGGTCAACACCGGTGTATCGAGCAAGGTTCACAATGCTGAACAAAAGATCTCCGATCTCATCTTCGATGTCATCCCGATTCCGCTGTTCCATCGCCTGACAAAGCTCCTCCGCCTCTTCTTTTATTTTATCAATAACACCTTTGGGATCCTCCCAGTCAAATCCGACTTTTCCGGCTGCTGACTGAATCTTTCTGGCATAGAGGAGCGAGGGAAGCGTCCCTGGGATACCATCTAAAATCGATTTTCTCTTTTTTTTGGTCGGCTCTTTCCTTTTAAGCTGCTGCCAGTTGCTGACAACCTCTTCGGAAGTTTTGACCTTGGCAGTGCCAAAAACATGCGGGTGTCGATATATCAGTTTATCGCAGAGGCAGTTAATCACATCTACTATCGTAAATTCATTCTTCTCCTTTGCAATAATGCTGTGGAAAACAACCTGCAAAAGAAGATCACCAAGCTCTTCTTTCAGATCTTCAATATCTCCGGTCTGGATTGCATCAACAAGTTCGCAGGCCTCTTCAATAACACACCGCGAAAGGCTTTTATGGTCTTGTTCCGCATCCCAGGGACATCCATCAGGAGCACGCAGTTTTTCAAGCAAAGCTACAAGCTTGTCAAATTCTTTCATTTCCGGTTCTCCAATTGCCATTCTCCTCTTTTTTTCTAACAATCACCTGGCCCAATGATAATATCATCAGCAATTCCCTTATTGTTTTTTATAAAATTATCAAATTGTATCCGTTAATTTAATAAAATTCGAGGCAATATAGTCAAGCTTTTTATAAAAGGTTCTTCTCCGATTGAATCGGAGAAGAGGGTTCAAGGATTCAAGCGGGCAAGCTATAAGCGATCAGCTAACCGCTCACTTTAGCCATTTCACTATCCAGTTTCCAGGTTCCAGGTTCACTCGACCCCTTGACCCCTCGAATCCTCGAATTCTTAACCCTTATTTGACTATTTAAGCACTTTTTTGATAAGCAAAGAAACAGTATCATTTTTTGTTTGTATTATTTGTAATTGATATTTATAAAACTATAGTAAGAAGGATAAAGATCAATTTCTTCGAGCGGTTGCTCTAATGAAATGTTCAATAAAAAAGCTAACCAGGATAACCGGAGGAAGAGACGTGGATAATTTTAAATTTTCTCAAAAGGGTGACCAAGGAGAAACCAGTCTGCTCAGCGGAGAAAGAGTCTCCAAGGCAAGCCTTCGTCCCGAAACCTATGGTACGTTAGACGAAGCCAGTTCAGCTCTTGGTCTATCTAAAGCATTTACTGGAAATGAAAAAATTCGCCAGATGATTGAAACCATCCAGGAGGACCTGGTCATTCTCGGAGCAGAATTAGCATGTGAAAAGGGGAGAAAGAATTCTCATTGCATTGAGGCGGATCGGACATTACGGTTAGAAAAATGGATTGAAGAATTGCAGAAGGAAGTTCCTCTTGCCCGACGTTTCATTCACCCGGGAGCCAATACTGCAAGTGCGGCTCTTGATTTGGCACGCTCTATTATTCGAAGAGCCGAGAGAAGAGCGGTATCCCTTAGAGATGCGGGCCTTTTAGAACATGCCGGGGTACATTCCTATTTAAACCGGCTTGCCGACTATCTTTTTGTCCTGGCTCGATACGCTGAAAAGAAAGGTTAATGAACTCCTCAAAGTCTTCAATTATTATTAAATCTCTTAAAGAACTGCGCCTTTTCCCTGAAAACTCGCTTTTTTCAGCAAAGAATTCCCACCGTAATGCTACACCAGATCAAAACGAGGCTCCGCTTAATCCTGAAGAGGAACAGGCCATCCTTTTAAAAAAAGCCATGGCAGACGTCACTCCAATCTCACGGGATAACTGTAGAGAAACAAATACTGAAATCAATATCCACAATCTCCCTCAACATGACCCTGATGCTGAAATTTTGCTGCAGCTTTCAAATCTTGTAAATAATGGGAAAGGTTTTGTTGTCGCTGACACCCCGGAATATATAGAGGGAACCGGATATGCTGTTAATCCCAAAATCCCCAAGCGTCTGCACCGAGGAGATTTTGCCATCGAGGACTACATTGATCTCCATGGACTCACGGCAGAAGAAGCAAAAGAAGTTTTTGATCAATTTTTAAAAGAAGCAATAAGAACAGGTAAAAAAGCTGTTTTGATCGTACACGGCCGTGGGCTTTGCTCACCAACCGAACCGGTTTTAAAGACAAAGGTTGTCGAGTGGATCACCCGTGGTCCCTGGCGCAAATGGGTAGCCGCCTTTTCAAGTGCGCGGGCTTGTGATGGAGGTACCGGGGCAACCTACCTCTTGCTCAGAAAGCGTTCCCTTACCAAAAGGTTCAAAAAAACAAGTGCGTACCAGCCTCATTAAATCTCCATCCAGGAATCGGAATATAGACTTCTCCCCATTAACACGCGGGTCGTTTTGGCATACTGAATCGCTTTTTCACTCAGGGTGAAGAAATCCGGCTCTTCACCGTCCATTATTCCCCACACGAGCCCACAAATTTCCTCCATTCCCCCCGTGGCCAATGTGCTTAGCTCATCATCAAAAATATCAACAATCGCTGAATAAAGGCTCCTGTATTTATTGAGCATAATCATATAGGTCCGGTTGAGAATACCGCGGAGATGGTTCGGCGTACCGTTGGAAATATTGGAAAGTCCCACTGTTGATTTTGCCTCCGGAGCAATTTCCCCCACCATGCTCATAAATTCAACTGAAGAGATAATCTGATTGATTTCTACCGATACCGGCGATACAATGGGATCAAGATAAATGTCTTCGTTGGCTATCCCCGCTTCATTGGCAGCATAGACCAGTTCCGTGGCCCTCAAGGCTCTTCCATTGATATCCCGGGGCATCCCCTCCGTTCCCCATAACAGACCGATCATCCGGGCAACTTAGGAATCATGGTGGGTGCAATAAGGGCCTCTTCAATAGGATCCTGAGTCATCTCTAAAGTGTCTTGGGGGCCGTTGTATGCTTCTATTCAACTATGCAAGGCAGAGGTTGGCCTGTACGACATTTTACACGTGACGCGACAGTAGTCGAGTTGATTAAGGCGCACACTGGTATGGGACTCTCCATCGCATCAGGAAACCATGTATAGAGAGAAATTTGAGTTGATTTATCAATCGCTCCCAGGAAAAGAAAAAGGGGTGATCATGGTGACAGCAATTCCCCCGTAGGTGAGTGTCTCCTGGGCCACTGGCAAGATATTAAGGAAGTCAAGGCTTCCAAAGGTGACAAAAATCAGAATCATGCCCAATAAAAATCCATAATCCCCCATCCGGTTTACGATGAAGGCTTTTTTTACTGCATCTGCCGGGGCCTTCTGGCGATACCAAAAAGCGATCAAAAGATAAGAGCAAAGGCCAATCCCCTCCCCGCCCACGAACATCAAAAGAAAACTGCTGGCAGAAACCAGGATAAGCATAAAGAAAACAAACAAGTTTAACTCGACGAAGTATCGGCGGAACCCTTCATCTTCATACATGTAACCCACTGAGTAGACGTGGATGAGAAAGGATACGCCACTGACCGTCAGGAGCATTATAATCGAAAGGGGGTCAATAAGAAAACCAAGGTTTACGGTAAGATTTCCGCAGAGGATCTATTGCCAGAGAACCACTTCTTTTAGTCGTTCGGCTGACGGGAGCTGTATAAGTTCCCAGAATGCCCGGCAGGAGAACACAAAGGAACCAAATACAGTCAAACAGCTTATAATCCCAACGGTCCTTTTGGAAAATCGTATTTCCACAAGACCGTTTATAAAAATGCCAAGGAGTGATAACAATGGAACTAACCAGATTAAATCCAGCATAACTATTGCGCCCTTTGTATAGGCAGACCATAAGGAAAATGTGTCCCGTCACGGGCGATTTCGAGAGCCCTTCGATATTTTTCATCCCGAGGAGAAACCATAGGGGTAAAAATTTTTATGGGGTTGGACGGGGTAGTAATTTAGCTGCCTCAACTATCTCTGATACCCGATGTTCCCACTCAATTGCCATAAGATGGATGCCATGAACGCCGTCAATTTCTCTTAATTCATCGATCTGCTCGCAGCAAATTTTAATCCCCTCTTCTGCTTTCTTACCTTTGGGAGCCTTTGCCATTCTGCCAATAATTTCGTCAGGGATGATAATTCCGGCTACATTCTTGGCCATATATTTTGCCATACCGACAGATTTTAAAGGGGTCACTCCGGCTAAAATGTGACATTTTTCATGGAGACCCATATCTCTAATCGCTTTCATCCACTCCTTGAACAATTTCATATCATAAATGCACTGGGTCTGGATAAAATCAACCCCGGCTTCCACCTTTTTAGCCAGCCTAAGGGGTCTGAACTCAAAAGGCTCGGCAAAAGGGTTGGCAGCCGCCCCAATGAAAATCTTTATCTCCCCTTCAATCTCTTCGTCGACATCAAGAATCTTCTTTTCATCTCTCATCCTTTTAACCATACTTAGCATTTGTATGGAATCGATGTCAAAAACATTTTTCGAGTTTATTTGATTGCCAAAACTTTGATGATCTCCGCTCAGGCAAAGCATGTTCTTTATCCCAAGGGCAGTAGCCCCGAATATGTCGCTTTGCATAGCAATCCGGTTCCGATCCCTACACACCATCTGCATGACCGGTTCCAACTCCATCTGAACCAGGAGAGCACCAGCAGTAATGCTGGACATCCTGACAATGGCGGTCTGGTTATCAGTGACGTTGATAGCATCGACATTTCCCCTAAGCATCTCGGCCTTCTTTTTCACAACCTCGATGTCATTTCCCTTGGGAGGTCCCAGCTCTCCGGTAACCGCAAATTCTCCTTTTTCCAGTATTTTTTCTAAATTACCTCCGGCTTTCATAATTTAAGATCCTCTCTTATAATCTTTCTTGGCCCGCCATCCCGGCTTGAGGACCAATTCCTCGGTGGTATTATCTCCTTAAGCTTATCCAGTTGTCCCAATGCCTTCAGGCGATCGTAGATCAACTGCCAGGCACAATCTACTTCTGGATTAATTTCGCACTTCCCTTTATTTGATCCTCCACATGGCCCATTAAAAAGACTTTTAGAACACCGGGCAACCGGACATATCCCTCCGGTCAAGTGAAGAATACAATTACCACATCCCCCACAGCGTTCAGCCCAGACCCCCTCACTGATAGTCGCTCCGTAGAATTCGGTGTTAAGGGCTGGTAAAACGATTTTGGCCGGAAAAACCTCAGAAATAAATTGAACCCCCACCCCACAGCCCATGGACAAAATAACGTCCGCTTTTTCAACTTTATCCTTCAATGGCTCGATGTATTCCCGGTCGCACTGCCTCTCAATCGTAGCCTCTTCTATTTCCCAATCCTTTCCATCCGTTTTAGAAGACATCCTGAGTTCGCTGGCCAGAATACCCACCTCTTTTTCACCGCCAGACATACATACACTGACACAGGTCCCACACCCAACAATCAGAATATTCTTATATCCAGAAAGCATCTCCTTTATCTCTTCATATGGTTTTCTTTCTGCTACGATCATAATTACCTCATTTTTAAGATAATAACCTTTCCACCCTAAAATTAACTTTCCTTTTGTCCCAATTTTCTCAATGGATTAGGCCCTAATTCCCTGGCCCGCTTATCCATCTCCTTTACTGCCTCCACAAAGGCCGGAGCATCGGAAGCCCCCATATTAAACATCTCCAGTCTCTGCCCACCAATACCTATCTCATCCAAAAGTTTCTTTGTATATTCTACCCTCTTTTTAGCCCTCAGATTTCCTTCCAGGAAATGACAGTCTCCTTCCTCTCACCCGGCAACAAATGCGGCATCAACACCTTTTTCAAACGCCCGAAGCAAATGGAGAGTATCTACCTTGCCGGTGGAGAGAAGGTGGATTATCCGAACCGTAGAAGGATACTCCATTCTTGCGGAACCAGCCGTATCAGCCGCTGTATAAGCACAATATTCACAGCAGAAAGCAACGATCTTAGGCTCATAATCATTCATCTATAATGCCCCCAATAATAAATAATTTCCTTTACCCGGTCGCATATAAAACATCACATTTGCTCATAATTTGCTCATCTTTATAATGGTTTAGCTGAATTGCCTTTCTCGGACAGGCACTGGCACAACTTCCACATCCCTGGCAAGCCGCTGGGGCAATCTCTGCTACTCCTTCTTCGTTAATCCTGGGTACGCCATAAGGACAAACCCTCACACAAGTGAGACACGCAACACATCGGTCCGCATCTACCTCTGCCACCACCCCTCCCACCATCATCTGGGCTTTGGAAAGAATAGTACATGCCCGGGAAACCGCCCCTTTCGCCTGAGAGATGCTCTCTTCGGCAAACTTGGGTGAATGGGCCAGACCGCACAAAAACATTCCCACATTGGTGAAATCCAGAGGCCTGAGTTTCATATGGGCTTCCATAAAAAATCCATCAGGGTCATAGGAAAGTTTATAGACCTGGGCCGCATTTTCACCATCGGGGTTGGGCCTGATGGCGGCACTGAGAACCACAAAATCTGGTTCTATCTGCACCTCAGTTATAATATTCTCATCAAAAACGTTTGCTTTCAAGGTCCCTTTATCAGTAACCAGTATTTCCGGCTTTTTATCTTCTTTATAGCGGATGAACTTAACTCCTGTCTCCCGGGCTTTTTTGTAGTAAAGCTCTTTAAAGGAATAGGTTCTCACATCCCGATAGAGGATGAAAATATTTAAATCAGGATTGATCTCCTTCAATTTAAGGGAGTTTTTTATGGCCGCAGAACAGCATACCCGGCTGCAATAAGGATGGTCCTCATCCCTCGATCCCACACATTGGATCATAACCAGGTTTTTTGCTTGCTTAAACTCATCTTCTCTTTTAGCCAACTTCTGCTCCAATTCAACCTGGGTCATCACCCGGTCATCATTTCCATAGAGATACTCCCGGGGATTATATTCCACTCCACCGGTGGCAATAATAACGATTCCATGCTCTAACTCTTCCCTTTTCCCATCTAAATCAATGACAGTAGTAAAATTTCCCACATGACCGGAATATTCCAAAATATTTGCATTTTTATAAACATTGATTAGCTTATGGTTTTCCACCTTATTGATGAGATCTTTTAAATATTTTTGGGGCTCTATCCCCTCTAATGTATATTGAAGATTGAGAGCATTACCACCTAAATGATCACTTTTTTCAATCAGATGGGTTTCATACCCCTGATTGGCCAACCCTAAGGCAGCAGTCATGCCAGCCAGGCCACCACCAACTACCAAACCTTTCTGCTTTACATTAAAAGGAATTTCGGTCAAAGGTTCCAGCTCGGCAGCCCGGGAAACAGCCATTCTTACCAAATCTTTTGCCTTTTCCGTTGCTTTTTCCGGGTACCTGGCATGAACCCAGGAACATTGATCGCGGATGTTGGTCATCTCACAAAGATACTTATTAAGGGCAGCCTCCTGACAGGTATCCCGAAACAGAGGCTCGTGGGTACGGGGGGAACAGGAGGCAACCACGACCCGATTCAGGTTGTGCTCCTTGATAGCCTCTCTGATCTTTACCTGGGTATCGGTTGAACAGGTATAGAGATTCTCCTCGGCATGACATACCCGGGGCAGTGTTTTTGCGTATTCCATTACTGCCGGCACATCAACCACCCCGGCAATATTTATTCCACACCGGCAGACAAAGACTCCGATGCGGGGTTCTTCTCCGCTTACATCCCTTTCAGCAGGATACTCCTTCTTGGTTACCATGGTACCCCGCACATCACTCAACAACTCCGCAGAAAGGGCCGCCGCATTACTGGCAGTCATAACCGTCTCAGGGATATCCTTGGGAGACTCGAATACTCCGGCCACATAGATCCCTTTATGA
>JAGHDE010000118.1 GCA_021160085.1 Pseudomonadota bacterium
ATTATTAATAAAAAAATTAAATCATTGCTCCTCAATTTTTTTCATGGTAACCTTAACATATTGATTTGTCAAGGTGTTTCAGATTTAATGATGGATGTTTTTGTCGCTCTAACCCTTAATTACACAAAGAGGCCTTAGTCGCACTACCTTTTTACTGATACCGGCTGCGTGCACCACTTCTACAACATTGTTAATATCTTTATAGGCCTCCGAAATTTCTTCCGCCAGCGTACCTCGGCTCGCTCCCCGCACAATAATTCCTTTCTCCTCAAGCTCTTTTTCGATGGATCTTCCCTTGGCCACTCTTTTGGCCTGATGCCGACTCATAACCCGACCTGCCCCGTGACAGGTAGAACCAAAGGTTTCCTTATATGCCTTCTCTGTACCCACCAAAACATAGGAATAACTCCCCATATCACCAGGAATAAAAACTGGCTGCCCTATTTCTCGATAATCAAGAGGAATATCCGTATGTCCGGGAGGAAAAGCACGGGTGGCTCCCTTCCTGTGAACGCACACCTCCTTCTTCTCTCCATTTACTTCATGGCTTTCTATCTTGGCAATGTTATGGCAAACGTCATAAATAAGATCCAATTGAAGGTCCCCTGGACCCAGTTGAAACACCTGTTCAAAGGACTCCCGAATCCAATGGGTGATCATCTGGCGGTTGACAAATGCGAAATTGGCTGCACAGGCCATTGCAGAAAGATATCTTTTTCCCTCCTTAGAATCGATGGGAGCGCAGCAGAGTTGTTTGTCCAGCAATTCAATACCGTATCGGCGTGAAGCCTCCAGCATAACCCTGATAAAATCATCACATACCTGGTGACCCAAACCTCGGGACCCGGTATGGACTAATACTGTAGCTCCGTCTTTTTCCAGACCCAAGGTATCGGCGATCTGCTGATCGTACACCTGGTCAACGTATCCCACCTCCACAAAATGGTTCCCAGAACCCAGGGTACCCAACTGGGGGCGGCCTCTTTCCATGGCACGCTGGCTTACCACCTCGGGATTGCCACCCTTTATGCAGCCCTGTTCCTCAATATGCTCCAAATCTTCAGCTGAGCCAAAACCATGATCAACCGCCCATTTAACCCCATCTTTCAACACTGCTTGGAGTTCTTTGGTGCTGAGTTTAAAATCTTTTCTTCGCGATCCCACTCCGGAAGGTATATTTCTAAACAAGGTATCAACTATCTGATGAAACTTCTTCTGGATGTCCTTGCGGCTCAAACCTGAGCGCATTAAACGGACTCCTCAGTTTATGTCGTAGCCAACCCCCCCGGGTGATACAATCCCACTGTCCATATCGAATGCCGCCACTCCCCCTATGGGGAAGCCATATCCCCAGTGAATATCCGGCATGGCCATTGATTGCCCTACAATTCCCGGAAGGGAAGCTACATTGGCAACCTGTAAAAGACTCTGGTCCTTTTGGATATCCTTCATCATTTTTTCATCAGTGTAAACTAATCCTTCTGTCCTCATTTTCCCTTCCCGGGGAATCCGCCATTTCCATTCATCAATTTTATGAACCTTTACAGTGTATTTTTCACTCATATGTTCACCCCCTTTCTATCTATGAATACTTGGTATCTAAAACGTCCAATTCCCTGACCCGGACAAGCCGGAAGCAAAAAGTGCCTGAAATTTGAAGTGCCTGAAATCGAATAACTTTAGTTCACTTGTAACTTCAAACTTTAGCTCACTTACCTTGAAATTTAACATATGGCTGGAATTTCTTTGCCCCAAAAGGCACAAATTTTACAACTAATTAATTTAAAGATCATAGATAATTTGCGTTTTCCAGATGCCCTCTTTTTCCTCTATCCGGAGTTGATGATAGGTAACCGCTTTGATAACTCCTTTAATGGGATGTCTCCCTTCCGCATATCTTTCTCCCTTTGCTGTTGCCTTAAGATAATGGCTATCCAGTTGTTCAACAACAAACTGCCGAAAAAGTAATCTCTCGGCTTCAAAGAGGAAAAGAAATTCATTCAGCCAGGCAACAAGCAATTCTTCAATTCCGTTTGCCCGGACCAAAATGGTTCGTGCCTCAATCTCCTTAATGGTCTCCGGTTCAGTCAGGATGTGAAAAAAACTCTCGGCCGCGTGTTGGAAAAGTTCGGGAAGGCTCTTCCCCCATACTATTACGCCAACATCAGCCGTGTGATTAACAAAACGAAAACTTTTAATCATAATTATTCCGTCTTTTCTACGGTATTACCGAAAAACACTATTAGAACATTGTTAGTCCGAATATTCAAACTCTACCCTCTTATATTATTCCAAAGCTTATATTGCCCGTAATTTTCTCAAAAAAAACAGAAAGCATATCGAGAAAACTTCACAGGAATTATGAATCAATAAAAAACATTATGGCATAAAACGAAAAAGCTTAAAATGGATAATGGATAATTTTTTTCTTGACTGTTATGGAGATTTGTCATAACGTTCCCTCTCAAGCCAATTTTTTTTAGTTATCGTTATGGAATATTGTCTCAGCGAATATAAGTGGGAAAATTGAAATGGAAAAAACTTTATCGGTTCCTTCCCGTTTCAAGTGGATAACAACATTTAACAGAGGTTATCCCATATATTGATTAACCTCGAGCTAAGACCGAAAAATAGATACACATCAAAGCCGAGCTTCATAAATTCTGGCTGGCTGTGAGAGAAGACGCCTGGTACCTCAATTCAAAAACTTACCTGGATAAAACCGGAAGTTCCGGAAACAAGTTAGGAAGTGAGTTTGATATTGTCGCCCGATTCGATCTTCCCAAAAAAAACCAGATTCAGCTTGGCTACAGTCTTTTCTGGCCGGATGAGTTTGTAAAAAAACAGGCTTCGAGCAAACAGGCCAACTGGATCTTCTTCCAGTGGACGTATAAATATTCTCTAAAAAA
>JAGHDE010000004.1 GCA_021160085.1 Pseudomonadota bacterium
ATCCCGAGGATATAAGAAGAGAAACTCCATCCTCGTTAACAGAAAGGTGGAAAGGATATATTCAAGAATTAACAGGGATTGGAATAGAGAAAGAGCAGTTGCTTTCCCAGTCTCTTCTGACACCCAGCTGTGGAACCGGATCATTAACCCCGGAACTGTCCCGGCAGGTTATGCAACTTCTCCGGAAGGTATCGGAGACTATACAGAATGACTATATATCAGATTTTAATCAGTGAAGGTTATAGGGGAAAAGAAAATAAAGGGGTCAGGTAAAGAAGCTAATTTCTATTTTCCAGGGCTGACCCCTTTCTTCTCCCTAAACTGTTGCGTAGAATTATGATGAAAGAAGAAGAGTTGGAAAAAGAAATAATGGAGCTTGAGGAAAAACTAAAGGATAGAGAAGATGCGCTTCCAGCCCATTCAGTCAAACCTCAACAGTTGCTTTTAATCGAGGAGTTAGAAACAAGCATTGAGGACAAAAAAAGTGAACTGGCAAAACTTAGAGAGAGAAAATCCAAATCCTGAACTCTGTCAGGAGCGGGGCCATAATAACCGAAACCGTTAACAAGATAATAAAAAAGGAGGTCTACCATGGAAAGGATGTTTAATGGATTTACCTTAGGTGATCTGAAGCTTGTGAATCGGTTTGTCTTTCCCCCGATCAAGCTCGGGTATGGCAATCCCGATGGCACTGTGACGGACCGCCAGTTGAATTTCTATCAACAAATTGCGAGGAGCGGTCCGGGATTGCTTATTATTGAGCCTGTATCGGTCACTGCTGATGGCAGGGGACATCCTAAGCAACCCTGCGTACATTTTACCTGAGAGCGCTGCAGGACTCCGGAAAATTGTCGATGTTATACATGGGGAAGGCCGCCTCGCCGGTCTTAATTTGAATCACGCGAGCGCCGGCGCTCTCCCCAAGATAATTGGCGGTCAACCTAAGGACAAAGGGAAAGACTCAAAAATCGAAAACAGCCTATTTCCCACAACATAGTAAGGAGATTACTGATGGACAAAATATCCTTTTCTGATATTGCTATAGTATCCTGCGGTACGTTGAGTCTCGAGTTGAATCATCTGAAAAAGGAGGGTTTTCTCGATACTGATCATTTATTTTTTACTACACCCGGGCTCCACGAAGATGTTCATGAATTAGAACGTCAACTCATTCAAAGGATCAACAAGGCCAAGGAAAAGGCGGATAAGGTCCTTGTAGTCTATGGTGGAAAGTTCTGTTATGTGAATGCCGACGAACCCTTACGCACCATGAGAACAATTATTGAAGAGAAGGGTCCAAATGTGGCGAGGATTGAGGCTACCCACTGTATGGACATGATCGCCAGCGAAGAGGAACGGGAAAGGATCGGCCAGGAAGTTGCTGGTGGGAAGAAGGTCTGGTGGATGACACCGGGCTGGATCAAATTTCGTCACAAGGTCTTCAAGGGGTGGGACAAAGGCCTTGCCAATGAGAACTTTCCACGGCATACGGGCGGTGCGATAGTGCTTGATAGTATCGGGTATGTTGACCGGTATATTAACGAACACCCCGAAGAATTATTGGAGTACTCGGACTGGATGCAAATCCCAATTCAGGGGTATGCAGTTACGCTCGACCGCTTTAAATCACTTTTGTCAGAGCAAGCAAGGTTGCTCATGGAGAAATAAAAGAACAAAATGCGACAAAATGGAATATCTGAATAATATCTTCTTCGCTGTTGGATACAGTCATTGAGAATTCCTTTTTTGTCATTTCATCTTCTATTCTGCTGTCAGTGTTCAGGTGAAAGAAAAGGATATAAGTGCTGACCCTTGGCACCTGAAACCTGGCGACTGTCAATTGATCCTTTCGCTCAATTGAGGTATCTGATTTTAATCAGTAAAGATTATTACTTCTTTTCATGAAAGTATCAAGGCTGAGAATTTGTCGATCATAAAAAAATACCTGCAGAGCACAGGCAAATAATATCGTATCCCTCACCAGGAACAATATATTGATGCTATGAGTTCCATTGGAACTAAAACATCCACAACTTGTATCGATTCCCCTGATCAATACCGAACTGAGAGCAATTAAAAAGCCTGTCATCATAAAAATTATTACCAGTGTGGTTCCGCCGGTAAACAACCCTGAAATAAGAAAGATACCACATATCAGCTCTAACCAGGGAAGAATGATGGCAAACAGGTTTACGCTTTCCGTCGGTAATATCAGGTAATTTTCTACCGTACCAGCAAACTGTTCAGGGTTAAGAATTTTGTCCCAGCTGGCGCAAATAAATATTCCCCCTAAGACTATCCTGCAAAAAAGGGCAGTATAAGGATGGGTAATTATTTTTTTTATCCCGTTTTTCATTCTTTTTCCACTGGCATTTTATTTTCTGTCCACTCCTCCCACCCGCCTGTAAACACCCTCACATCCTTATATCCCATCTCTTCAAGGAGCAAAGCCAGCTCTTCGGCGCTTGAGCATTCAATCCCGTAACAGTAGGTAATTATCTGGGTATCGCAGGGAAGTTGCGTTAACTGTTTAGCCGATTCCCCGGATAATTCACCATAGGGTATGTTTTTTGCCCCGGGCACATGTCCTTCCCGGAAATCTTTGGGTGAACAGGCATCAAGGATAGCAACCCCTGGCTGGCCAATCTTCGCCAGAAGGAATCGCCCGGAGACGACCCCGCCTTCTGCTTCATTTTCTGATAATACGGAACGCAAAGAAGAGGCAGTTCTAAAGAGTGGTAATCCGTCCGGCCGAAAGTGGTTGATTATGAGCGCCAGAACTACTGAAAAGAAAAAAATTCCTATCGCTTCTAAAACTTTTTTTTTCATCATAAAATAACGGAAGAAGACAACGATAAAAACAAACTAAACCATTTTGAGATTCAAAAACAGATTAATAAGAAAAATACTGGCTTGCCCTATTCGAGTTCGATGGAACCATCCATTTCAATAACAGGTTCACTGTAAATAATCACAGTTTGGGATATAGGTAAAAGTATGCGATGCTTTTCTTCTTTGGCTTTTACGATGGTATCATAATAGCCTTTTTCATCTATATTCCGAAGCATCCCCGGGGAGCCCTTTAAACCCAAAAGCTCATTGTAAATAAAAACTTTTTTCATTTTAATTCCATCTGTTTTAAATGAATTGTTTCTTTATTGGAAAAAATAGTTAGACATTTCTCAACCTGAATCTGTTCTTCTATTATAGAAAATTTGAACGAAAGTCAAATTTATCAATAACATTTTAGACAAAGCGAAAAGAATTTTGGGCAACAGTTAGCTTACGTCTGACATTGCGGGCAGAAAGAAGCAGTTCGCCCCCCAATCCGGGCACTCTCTATAATAGTGCCACAGTTGTAACAGGGGCTCCCCCGTCGCTGATAAACTCGAAGCATTGTTTGAAATCTTCCCATTCTCCCCAGGCCATCCCGATAGCGTTTGTCGAAGGCGGTGGTGCCCCGGTTAATAATTGCTTCTCTAAGAATTTTTCGGATTGCCCGATGGAGACATCGAATTTCATCTTCTTGTAAAGTATTGGTAATGCGGGATGGGTGTATTTTCGCCTTAAAAAGGCTTTCATCACTATAGATGTTCCCCAATCCCGCTATCACTTTCTGGTCCATCATGAAAGTTTTAATCTTCCGCCTTGACTTTCGAAGGCACCGGGTCAAGTACGCCAGAGAAAAGTCTTTTGTCAGGGGTTCAGGACCTAATCGGTCTAAGTTGAGGGGAGATTCGTTCGCGAAAGGGAGTTGAAGAAAAAGCTCCCCAAACTTTCGGGGATCGATAAAGCGCAGTTCGGCCTTTTTGCCGATATGGAATATGGCTCGGATATAAGGTTCTTTTGGTGACTCATGGCTTCGGAGAAGAAGCTGCCCTGACATTCCTAAATGTATCACCAGGGTCCGGGATGGTTGAAGGTCGAAGATCAGATACTTTGCCCGGCGACTGAGCCTTTCTATCCGAGCTCCTTGTAATTCCGCAATGAATTTATGTTGGGAAGGAAACCTCCGAAGAATTCTTGTCTTGGGATCAGGAGAAATGGTTACATCTGTTATTGTTTTTCCAGTCAGATGAGGGGTGAGGTCATTCTTGATCGTCTCAATTTCAGGAAGTTCGGGCATAGAAAATTATCTTCTCATCCCAGCCGACAGGAATAAAAAATTATTCAACTAATCTCACTCGGAGAATCAAAGCTGGTCTCTTTTTCTTCTTCTTTCTCTTCCCCCTTCTCAATTAATTGATTCTCCAGTTCCTGGGACTTTTTTCCCAGTTCATAAATCATTCTGGCTTGTTTTTTTACTCTGAAATGTTTTCTGATTGCTCCCGGAACAGCAATAACGGCCATGATAACAGCACCAATCAAAAACGAGCCAAATATAACCGTGATCAGGGAGGTGTTAAATCCCCAAATAAAAAAATTAACCTCCAAAGGCATTCCATTTTGCAATGCAAAAATTGTGGTTCCTAAAATTAGTATAAAGGTTACTATTAATGAAAGATACATATTACATCCTCCTTGTCTGGACAAAGAATCACTCAGCATCACCCTCCCCAGGAGGGCTTCCCTCTTTTTTATCCTTCTTGCGAAGTTCCTTTTCTATCTTCCCCAGTACGTCGGCTGTCTTTTTCCGGAGAGCGTTGACCTGGGTTTTTATATCTTTCGATCCTTCGGCTCTCTGGTATGCCAAGACTGAAACTACCAAAGCTATAACGGCAATAATAAAGGTTAATGCGGTCATAAGTTTATTCCCTCCTTCTTGGGGATTATGGGTCCTTTCACTTTCCCTTTGCTCTTTATGTAATAGATAACCATTTACAGCAATAAAATCAATCATAAAACAAAAAAATCTGCAAATTAAAATCATCCCGCAGTAACTGGTTTTAACTTTTAAAGATTCAATATCGTTTGGCTTCTCATCTCCATTCGCTAACTTTTTCTTGTGTTATTTCCTGAATCATGTTATTTAATTAAGAATTATTTTTTTGTAACTATCTATAAATAAAAGAAATTAATAAGATATTTTTCCTATGAGAGCGATTAAAAGATCGGCTTGGTCTTTTAATCAGGGTTCCTCATTCTGAGTTAAGGTTTGCAAAAATAGCAACCTTAGAAAAAACAAGGAGATTTTATGTCTATTTTGGTAGTTGGCTCATTAGCCCTGGATTCAATTGAAACCCCATTTGGAAAGGTTAATGAGGTTTTAGGCGGCTCTGCGGTTTATTTCTCTATGTCCGCAAGCTTTTTCGCGGATGTCAATTTAGTGGGAGTGGTGGGGAAAGATTTTCCGCAGGAACATATAGAGTTTTTAAAGACGCGGAACATTGACTTGGCTGGATTACACCAGGAAGAAGGAGAAACGTTCCGATGGGCAGGGAGATACGGTTACAACTTCAATGAAGCCCATACCCTGGATACTCAGCTCAATGTCTTTGAAAAATTCGATCCCGATATTCCCGATCAGTATCGTAACGCAGAATATGTTTTCCTGGCTAATATTGACCCTGAATTACAGTTAAAAGTTCTCAACCAGGTCCATCAGCCCCGGGTCATCGCCTGTGACACCATGAATTTCTGGATTGAAAACAAGTTAGAGGCTTTAAAGGAAACTATTAAACGAATAGACA
>JAGHDE010000126.1 GCA_021160085.1 Pseudomonadota bacterium
GGTGAGGGATACGATATTATTTGCCTGTGCTCTGCAGGTATTTTTTTATGATCGACAAATTCTCAGCCTTGATAAGTTGGTCGAAAAGAACAAACCTCACTGATTAGGATTTTTTATATACTCGCTCTGTATATTCTCCGATACCTCCCGGAGAAGTTGCATAACCTTCCGGGACAGTTCCGGGGTTAAGGACCCGGTTCCACAGCTCGGGGTCAGAAGAGACTGGGAAAGCAATTGCTCTTTCTCTATTCCAATCCCTGTTAATTCTTGAATATATCCTTTCCACCTTTCTGTTAACGAGGATGGAGTTTCTCTTCTTATATCCTCGGGATTACCAGTGGGAATAAGTCCCCACGCCAGAACTTTGCCCCGGCTGATAAAATCTTTAAGGTCTTTGGCATAAAGAACCAGCCGATCAAAAAAGCCATAGGCATCAAAATTGAGAATGTCAATATCGGTCCTGATCAGCATGCCCCAGTCCGTGTTCTCGCAGCAGTGTATTCCGGCAATTCCCCCCTCCAGATGAATTTGCTCGATGATTTCCTGGAGGTCATTTTTGACATCCTTTTCTGATATTCCTAAAAAGGCGCTTGATCCATAAGCAGCCAAACTTGGTTCATCAATGAAAATAATAACCGGAGCCCCCAATTTGCGGAGCTGATGGATTTGCCATTTAGCTTTTAATAGAAGGATTTTAACCACCACTTCTCTCAATTGAGGATCATAATAGGCACTCCTTTTGTTCTGGTCGGTCATGGTGGTGGCTAAGGTAATGGGGCCGGTAATTTGGCCTTTAACAGCTAAAAGATTAAGGTCTTTTTTAATTAATCTATCTTTTAAGGCATAAAAGCCGCGGGCATATTTTTGAGAAATGCCAAATTTATGTTTTAGGGGCATTTCATTTAATTCCAGCGCTTCCAAATAGTCCTCGTAAAACTCTAAAAGCTCTGATTCGAAACTTGATTTTGAGGTATCAAAATAAATTCTATCATCTTGGGAAATTAGTCCCGGCATTCCCTCGTTGTATTGTCTGATCATTCCCTCTTCCGGGTAAAGAGGAAGCTGGGGCCATACCGGAATCTGCGGTATGCACTCCATAATAATGTGGATGGCATCTTCAACGTTTGTATGGGGAAAACTTCCAATTGCAGTTGCTTGACACTTTGCGCTAATCTCCATGGCTGTTCCTTAAGTTTTTTGGTTTGCCTGCATATATTTTCAGCTTTATCCGCCTTTTTTCTAACTTTTACCGGGGGGGGTTAAATTTGGTTTCTTCTTCAGGTTAACCTGTTTTGCTCGCCCTACTGTTAGGGAGTCAGGGGGCACATCCCTGGTTATGGTAGAGCCCGCTCCAATTAGAGACCCCTGGCCGATCTTTACCGGAGCAACAAGCTCTGTATTGCTTCCAATAAAGGCATTGTCTTCAATAACAGTGGGATGTTTTTTTACCCCATCATAATTACAGGTGATGGTTCCTGCCCCTATATTGACTTCGGAACCAATGGTAGTATCACCCAGGTAGGAAAGATGAGCCGCCTTTGATTTTTTTCCGATGCTGGTTTTTTTTACCTCCACAAAGTTTCCCACCCGAACTTCTTCGCCAATATCAGAGGCGGGTCTGATATGAGCAAAAGGTCCGATTGTGGCCCGGTCACGAATAACGCTTCCGTTAATAACCGAGTTGCACCTTATGGTCACGTGTGAACCTATTTTGCTTTCGCTTATCTGACAACCTGATTCAATCAGGCAATCTTCACCAATTTTGGTATTTCCGGTCAAAAATGTGTGGGGATAAATTGCAGTATCTTTTCCCACCTGAACATCAAGATCAAGATAAGTATTTTGGGGATCAATGATTGTAACCCCTCTCAGCATAAGCCGTTCGAGAATCTGCTTTCGTATTTCTCCGTCTGCCCGGGCAAGCTCGATGCGGTTGTTGATTCCCATTACTTCGGTTTCATCAGGAACCAACAAAAAACCTGCCTTGTTTTTTTGTTCCCGAGCAATGGCAATGGTGTCGGTAAGGTAATATTCATTTTGGGCATTATGATGAGAAATGGAATCTAATGCTTTAAAAAGAAAGGTTGAGTCAAAGCAGTATATTCCGGAGTTAACTTCAGAGATTTTCTTTTCCTGGGGAGAGGCATCCTTTTCCTCAACGATTTTTTGAATGGTTCCTTTCTCATCGCGAACAATACGACCATATCCAGCAGGGTTATTCTTCCTTGTGGTCAGAACAGTTACCGAATTTTCTTCTTCACGATGGAAGTTGATCAGCTTTTTAAGGGTACTTCCTTTTATCAAGGGAATATCTCCGCAAAGCAAAAGAGTATCTCCATTAAAATCAGCAAGAGCCTCGCGGGCGCTCATCACCGCATCTCCTGTTCCTAATTGGCGGTTCTGGAGAGCATAAACAATATCCGTATCTGAAAAGGTTTTTCTAACTTGCTCTTGCTGGTATCCTGTCACCACGACGATTTTCTGCGAACCTGTCTCCCGGGCGGCATTAAGAGGATAATGCAACATGGGCCTGCCAGCTAATAAATGAAGGACCTTCGCTTTAGAAGATTTCATCCGTTTCCCTTGACCTGCGGCTAAAACGACTGTGGCTAATTTCCTCATGTTTCTTATCCCTCCTGAATTTTTCTGGCTGTTTTCAGGCAACCATGCTGCAATGACGGTGAAAACAAACAGCTCTTTTCTAATGTCACTTTTATATCATTATTATGGCAATATCTTGACAAACTAATTAGTCTATGGCACGATAAAACACCTTTTTGTTGTTCTGTAAAAAAAATTATTGATTCGCTTTTAAAACTCTGTTCCGGTGTTTTTTAAAGATATCTTATTGACGGCAATTACTAATTTCGGGAAAATTATGAAAAAAATTATTTTACTTTTTTGCCTGCCGATTGCACTTTGTTTTCTGGGAGCTTGCGGACACTCTCCTGAAA
>JAGHDE010000009.1 GCA_021160085.1 Pseudomonadota bacterium
CACCTCGTTGATGATAGTTTCGTTGTTCTAAAACTACTCTATCACCCTGTTTTTACAGAATCAACGAGGTTTTTAATTTTTTTTGGTGGTGAATTTAGGTTGTTGACTGCCAAAGCCTTTATAATCTTATCCATCACTACTCCTGCTTTTTCTCTAATAAAAACATCTGCTTGGTGATCATAAGGAGTAGTAGAAAGGTTGATAATGACAATTTTGGCACCCCCTTCCCTGGCATAAAGAGGCATGTATGCAGCCGGGTAAACCACCAATGAAGAACCTATCACTAAAAAGAGATCTGCTTCTCGGGAACGATTCTCAGCCTCTCTTGTCTCTTTAAATGGCATCGGCTGTCCAAATGCAATCGTCGCTGGTTTAAGAGGTCCTTCACAAGAATCACAAGCAGGAGCTTCGTCTCCCTTTTCCACCCTGTCCTGGATGGCCTTTCGGTCATATTCCTTGCCACAAGTGAGGCAGGTCACTCTCATGGCATTGCCATGTAATTCTATGACCTTTTCTTCTGGCAACCCTGCTTTTTGATGAAGGTTGTCAATATTCTGAGTGATAACGCAATCCAACTTTCCCATACGCTCTAATTCTACGCAGGCCAGATGGGCAAGATTAGGTCTTGCCTTAAGGATAGTATAATAAATTTCCGTATGAAGCTTCCAATATTTTGCTCTAACCTTTTGGCTGGCCAAAAAGTTGTCAAAAAGAAACTCGTTTGGATCAAATCGCTCCCAAATCCCTCCAGAACTTCTAAAATCCGGAATATCCGATTCCGTGCTAACACCCGCTCCAGTAAAAATGACAATTTTTTCATGATCACTTATCCACCGGGATACCAGCTCGATCTTTTCTTCATACTCAAAATTCATGGGTTCCTCGCCTAATTTTTTTTAAATATAAGTTAGTCTTGATGCGCTCGTAACAAGTCAATTTTTTACTATTTTGTCATTCCCGCCTGTCTGCGTGCGGACACGCACAGGCAAACAAAAGCCTGCGACGTCTGCAGAATGCCAAAACAGGGTTTTGAATTTGCAGTGAAACGAGATATAGAATTGTCAAAAAAATGTTCTGAGCATTGAAAAACCCTGTTTTAAAAAGCTTTCAGGCTGTATCAGTAATTACTTATCGTTACCTAAGTAGCCTTTGGCATTATTTTCGATTTGGTTGCTCTTTACGAAACCATCAGTCTTCACTTATTGAACATAAAATACGGCAAGTTTCAAGAAAAAAACGATCATTACGTAAGGATGCCATAATTTTCTGTGTTACCATAAAACAATCATGTTTCAAGATGGGGATCCATATAATCTCTAAAAGCATCGCCTAAAATATTAAAAGCAAAAGAGCTAACAGCAATAGCCAAACCGGGGAAAACTACCAGCCACGGTGCTGAATGGATATAAATCCGGTTGAGCCCCACCATGGATCCCAAGGTAGGCGTGGGAGGTTGAACTCCCAAGCCCAAAAAGCTCAACGCTGCTTCAGCCAGGATAAAGCTCCCCATCTTAAGAGACAAGGCCACCAAAATGGTTGAAATACAATTAGGTAAAATGTGGCAAAGCATAATTCGCCATTGGGAGCAGCCAATTGAACGGGATGCTTCCACAAAGAGAGATTCTTTATGAGACAGCGTTAATCCCCGAACCAGCCGGGCAAATGTCGCCCATCCAACCAAAGACAGAGCAAGTATTACCGTATAAATTCCCGGAGGGAATACAACGGTTATGGCAATGGCCAACAAAAGGCTGGGGAAAGCCAACGTAATATCAACCAATACAGATATGGCAGTGTCCAGTTTCCCTCCAAAATAGCCGGATATGAGCCCAAAAAAGAGGCCTATCAACAGAGAGCCCATTGCTGCGCATAAGCTAATGGAGAGAGAAATGCGTGCTCCGTATAAAATGCGGCTTAAGACATCCCTTCCTTTACTGTCGGTTCCGCAAGGATGGTTTAAGCTGGGTGACAATTTGATGCTATCAAGATCAATTGACACTGGACTTTTATGGTAAACAACAGGGCCAAAGATTGCGCCCCCCCCTATCACCCCAACAAAAAAGATAGCCAGCACAACCAGTTTGTTTTTCTTGCAATAACTTGCGACTGCCATTCTCCTGAGACTCCTTATTCTTCCTTTGACCCAAGACCTCGAATTCGAATTTGAGGATTAAAATACGCGTAACAAATATCGACCATCATATTCACCACTATGAATGCACCCGCCCCCACCAAAACTGTTCCCATCACAACTGGATAGTCCCTCTTCATGATCCCGTTCAATGCATAAAGGCCGATGCCATCCCAGCCAAAAATGGTTTCAGTAAGAACTGCGCCATTGAGATAACTTCCAAAGTCTATTCCTATCAAGGTAATAATTGGAATCATAGCATTCTTAAGGGCGTGTTTTAAAATAACAGTCCATTCTGACAAACCTTTTGCTCGTGCGGTTATGATAAAATTTTGGGAAATAACTTCAAGGATGCTGGATCTGGTGATCCTGGCAATATAAGCGGCTGAGTTGATGCCCAGGGTGCTGGCGGGTAAAATTAAATAGATAAAGCTTCCCTCCCCCATCCCCGAGGGGGGGAGTATTCGGAAAATGAAAGAAAAAATCAGCATCAAAATCAGCCCTATCCAAAAAACCGGCAATGAAACCCCGGCAATCGCCAAAATTGAACCGAAACGGTCCCATATCCTTCCACGCGTAACCGCCATAATCAGTCCTAAGGTAATCCCCGCAAAAGAGGAAAAGACCATAGCCGCCAAAGCCAAGCGAAATGTATTGGGAAACTTTTCTTTGATATCCTGCA
>JAGHDE010000115.1 GCA_021160085.1 Pseudomonadota bacterium
ATGAAATTGGCAACCCAGGCTGAAATAAATGGATGAAAAGCGCCACTGTAACCCAATGCAATACAGATATTAAAAAAAACCCAATAACAAAATCCCAGGGCAAAACTTAAAGTTATCCCTAATGCAAACCCGCCGCGTTTGCCGATTCTTATGGCAAACGGGATTCCCAATAGAGCAATAACAAGACTTATAAACGGCCTTGAACCCTTGGCATACAAATCAGTAAGATATTGAGTGGTATCATACCCCTCTTCAGTAGTTTTTTCAATGTATTCTTTCAATTCCAGGTAGCTCATCTCTTCCGGTTCCCGAATTTTCCGTTTGAAAGTCTCTGGAGTTTCCTCGAGGGGGATGATTGCGCGCTTCTCAAACGAGGTTTCGATTTTTTTTTCGGAGCCGAAGGTTCGGGTGGTGACATTGAAGAATACCCATTGGTTATTTTCCCAGCGGGCCTGGTCAGCATCAATCCTTTTTGAAAGATGGAACTCTGAGTCGAAGAAATATATGGTGATACCATGGAGTATATTATTGCGATGAGAAAACAATTTAATATTATACATGCGATTTTCGCCGCGGTACCAGAGTTGATGCTGTTTAAAAAGGTATTTTCCTTCTCGGCCTTTGATTTCATTATATATCGCCTTTACCTTTCGGTTTGTGTAAGGAGATACAAGTTCGTTGCCTAAAAGAGATAGGATGCTTATTATCAAGGCATAGGCAAAAATAGGGATCACCAGGTGGAGCAGGCTGATTCCGGTGGCTTTGAGGGCGACGATCTCAAAGTTGCGTGAAAAAATGCCAAGGGTTATGAAAGTTGCCAGCAAGATTGCTACGGGGGTTATTGTAAGAATGATGAAAGGAAGTTTTAAAAGGAAGTACTGAACAATGGAAGAGAATTTCGCTTGATATTTTATAAAAGTGTCCAAATGTTCAAAGAGGTCGATAATGAAAAAGAGGCTCGCCATAAACAGCAAACCATAGAAAAATATCTTATTGAATTCTCGAAGGATGTATTTGGATATGATGGTCATTTTAGAAAAAGTTTCCTGGCCTTATTATCACCGGGTGTATCTGTTTAACCAATGATATTTTTTTTGATTTTGGCAAACGTTTTTTCACCAATTCCCCGAACCTTTTTTAGTCCCTCAAGAGAGGTAATGCCCCCATGTTTTTCCCGATAGTCGATAATGGCATCCGCTTTCTTTTTTCCAATCCCCAGTTTCAGCATTAACTCTTCCTTGTTGTTGGTATTAATATCCTGGAGAATAGAAAGATCATCAGACTCCTGGAGAATAGAAAGATCAGCAGACTCATCAGGAAGGTTCCCTTCCATGATAGCGTGAAGTCTGGTTTTAATCAGTTCTATAAACCAGGAGAGTTTTTCCAGGATAAATATTGGCGACTCAGCCTGTCCTTTTTTAAAGAGATAAAAAGCGCAGAAGAGGAAAAGGAGGTTAGGCATCCACATGGACACAAAAGGATGAATAACTCCGGTACTGCCGAAGTTTTTTCCAACAGAGAAAAGAATGTAGTAAATGAGTATCAAAATCAAACCGATGACAAAACCATCGGATTTTCCGGAGCGCGGGGAATGGACTCCGAGAGGGACAGATAGAAGACCAAATACCAGGCACGCAAACGGAATAGCAAACCGGCTGTGAAGTTCTACCAGAATAGGGTAACGTTTTTTCTGGTCTTTATATTCAGTGGCGAAATCCGACAATTCAACAACAGACATTTCTTTTTTCTTTTTAACCCGCCCATTTTTTTTTGATTCAGAATTTGGGGGGTTGAGATTAAGATTATAGGTTTTGAAATCTATTTTTTGATAGGTGTTTTGTTTTTTATTCAAGCGGTGGATGGAGCCGTTTTTTAGATAAAGCGCCAATTTAAAATCCTGGGGCTGGGGTATTAAATACCCCTCTTCAGCTATAATGGTTGAAGGCGCGTCGGTTTGACGGGTGTCGGAAATAAGCACTCCTTGCAGGCGATTGCTCTGGGATGGGAGCTGATTAACATAAAGCGTTAATCCATCGAAGTCAGAATTAAATACTCTTTCTTTGATGCCGATTTCTGCTTTGTTTTTAGCAATATCAAAAACAAGCTTTTTCAAGGAGTGGTTTGCCGCGGGGGAGATATAGATGGCAAAAAGATTGGTGAGGAGATAAGCGATAAGGGAAACTATTAGAATAGGTCGGGAAAGTTGAAAAAGGCTGATTCCAGAAGCTTTAAACGCAATGATTTCATCATCTGCCGACATTCTTCCAATGGTGATTAGGATAGCCAGTAAAAGGCTTATGGGGATAACGAAGGTTAAGAGAGATGGGAGTAAATATACAATAAAGATAAGGGTTTCTCCCAATCCGAATCCTTTGTTTATTACCAGTTCGGTCAGTTTGAATATCTGACTCATCAAAACAGTAACAGTAAAAATAAAGATGCAGACTCCGAAATTGCTGAATGTGTCAGTAAACAAGTAGCAATTAATTATTCCGATATTGGATTTTAGTTTCTTGAGAATCACTGATGCCTTTAATGCAGAAAAGGTTTGATTTTTCTAACTGTTAAAGGGGATATATAGCAGGATAAAGAAGGTGCGTCAAGAAGCAGATGGGCTGGAAAATTATTTGTATAAAACGATAAAAGATAATAAATTAAAAAAAGTCATGACAGGGGATATATGATTGCAAAACGCCAACATAACTATTTGTAATTACTGCATCCATACAGTCGGGAATAATATTTGGAG
>JAGHDE010000028.1 GCA_021160085.1 Pseudomonadota bacterium
CTCCTCTTAATCGTCTCACTGGTAGGATGTGTTGCGGCTCAGGAACAAATGAGAACTAAAAACCGGGAAAATTTGCTTCACTTATCAATGGGGATGCAAAAGTTTGAAGTTCTGCAAATAATGGGGACCCAAACCGTCAAAAACATCAATAACCCTTACAAGGTAGAAACGCCTATGGGTAAAGATGGCACCTTATATGAGGTATTATTCTATCATACTGAGAGTAAAAATAAAGATGGCATCATCACTGATGACGAGCTGATCCCTATAGTGTTCGATGATAATAAGTTAATGGGCTGGGGATGGGCATTTCTGAGCGAAATCGTACCTAATTACCAATATCAAATAGAGGTCCATTAATTCATTAGCAAACAATTTTCAATGCAATACCTGATTAAATCTAATAAGAGGGTTATTACATGAAAAAGTTACCATCGCTAAAGATAACCAACTTGCTCCTGTTTCTACTTATGATCTGACAGGCAACCACCGGGTTAGGTCATAACCTGTTCAACGAGGAACTGTTCGAAGCACTTCATCTTTCTGTTGGTATTGCACTCATAATAGTTGCCGTTATCCATGTAATACTTAATTGGGGGTGGATCAAAAATAATTTTTTCACAATGTCTTCAAAAAAATCAGTGTAACCAGCCATCGTCTATTTTTTATCCTTTATTGGCCTTGCCCAACTACAAAACAATACGGTTTTTAGTCTTCTTTTCACTTCTTTTACTTCTCTTTCCTCCCTTTGCTGCACCGGAAAAAAGGGAACCCGAAGGGTTCAGGGGTATCAAATGGGGAGAACATATCAATACTATTACCGGAATGGAAAAGATATCATCCTCGGAAGGAATCGACATTTATAAAAGAAAAAATGAGACCCTGCAATTCTGTGGTGAAAAGGTTACGATAATCGAATACTATTTTTATCAAGATAGATTTATGGGGGTATACATCAACTTCGAAGGATATTTCCGTTTTAGCGCCATTAAGAATTCAATGTTTCACACCTATGGTCCTGGTAAAAAAAGGGATTATTTTCTCAATGACTACCGCTGGTTAAAAAGGCCTTTGCTTATAACCCTTAATTATACTGCCCGCACTAACACTGGATTTATCATCTATTGCTATCTGCCGCTTTGGAATAAAAAATAGAAAAAGAGAAAAAGCGAGAGGGGTTATCCTGTGGAAGGGGATGCAACTTCTTTTTGAGTAAATTTTTCAGTTACCCCGCCTTGAAGGCGGGGTAATACACTGATTCAAAAGTATAAAATGATAATACTCTAAGAGTATTTTTTACTGAGACTTATAATGATAATACTTCGAGGGTGTCTTACTAACAATAAATTTTACAGCCTCACCCAAGGCTACTCGCACCGCTTTTTCAATCGGGGTCTTGGAATAACCACCCAGCCCGCCGCCAACATTTGATCCAACCAAAACACCCCCCAAGTTGAAGTCGGTTGCTGTTGCTTCAACCGAGGTAGCAGCTACTATACGAGACGTACGGGTATCAATCACCCTCATGTCAATAGCTACGTGGGATTTCTTCAAACCTCCCAGAACTCCCCCAAGAACTCCTCCCCCAATTCCTCCAAGCGATCCGCCAATGCCAGAAGAACCCGGTTGAAATTCAGTAACTGCACCAGTGATTAGCAACTCAGCCCCTTCGATCTCACCAATAGCAGCAGCTGTCTCTTGCTTGATCCTGCCCGAAGCGCCAAGATCCTGTTCGGAAAGAACATCCTGAAGGGTTTGTCTCTCCAGAACAATGTATCGATTCGTATTGAAGAGAGATGTGGTCAACATATCAGCCATCCCGTCTCCAATCTGTCCGGTCCACCAGCCTTTCCCGGTCTTATCAGTAAATCTGGATACTGCAACCCGGGCTTTAGGACCGTCATAAGCTTCCATTTGGGCCTCACCAATGCCTGGCCCTCCACCACTTGTCACCTTGGCTTTAGGGGTCGTAATGTCGCTCATGGCCGCACATCCCCAAAATCCACCAATAAAAATAGCCGCGCCAAGTAATGAAATAATTTTATTTGCCATAGTCGTTTCCTCCTTATCGAGTTAAATTAATTAACAAAACTTCTTTTTTTCCTTTTTCGATTTCTACTTCCTGGGAATAATGCTTATACCCTTCAGCGCGAGCTTCCACAACATGACTGCCGGTCAGAAGGCCTATACTATAGGAAGATCCCCCTTCTTGTTTCAGCTCATACCCATCGACAAAAACTTGGGCGTTAGCAGGTTTTACCATTATCTGTATGGTACCGGAAGGCTTAACCTCAAGATTCTCATAAGGTGATTTTTCTTCTTGAGGAGAATGAAAATAGTAGTGACGATGATGATCGCCATATAAATATGGATACTTATATCTTCCCGCTTCTAAACTTTGTGGAAAGACCACAATACCACTTAAAACAAAAAATTCGATAATTAGCACTATGCCAGAAAACTTAATCTTAGTCATGACATCCCCCCGCTTTAATGTTTAGCTGGTTGAACTTTTTCAACATATTTTGTACGAAATTATAGCAAGCCCGTAAAATTGGTCAAGAATTATTTTGCGGAAGCCTTTGAAATGTCCGTAATTTCAGCAGTAAGACTTTAGTCTTCTGTCAGGGCTTGATGGTATTCAGAAATAAGCTTTTCTTTCTTAATCTCCTGCTCAATAAAATCCCAGGGAAGAATTTCTGTCAATTCACGATGACGATAAACATAAAAGTCTGGATTTAAATCGACTTCCTGAAAGGCTTTGTTCCAATCCCCCCCGTTTTTATGGACTGCGAGGATAATCTTACTCACCCGGCGGTCTCCCCGGCTCAAAAGGGCCTGGATATAGCTCCATTTGGGAAGATCAACCGTCACATTTACCTGGCGCTCTTTTTTCAACCCGTTTTGTATCTGTTTGATCTTCTGACGCAACACCTTCAGGTCTTCAAACGGCATCCACTGGAAGGGCGTGAACGGTTTGGGAACAAAAGGGGTGATGCAAAGCGTAATAATACCGGGAAGAGTTTTTCTCTTCAGGAAACGAATAATTGTATGCTTAATCCTCCTGGTAAGAGCAACGATTTGTTCAACATCATCCACCGTCTCCGTGGGAAGCCCTACCAAAAAATAGAGACGAAGGTTGGGTATCCCATGAAACGCCACTATTTCAGCAGCCTCAAAAATTTCATCATCCGTGATATGCTTTTTGATAACCCGCCGAAGCCTTTCCGATCCGGTTTCCGGAGCAAGGGTGATTGACTGGTGTCCGCTCTTATGCAGGGCTTCCATAAGTTCGCTTTTTAGAGCATCCGCCCGAAGAGAAGAAACTGATATTTTTCCCCCACTATTGGTTATCAATTTACAAATCTCCTCTATGTCAGGATGATCACCAACAGCAGTGCCCAGCAACCCTATTTTCTTCTCCCCTTCCAGCCCGCTTTTAACAGCCTTTTCAAGACTTTTTAAGGAACGCATTCGAACTGGCTGATATACCCATCCCGCAGCACAAAAACGGCAGTCATAGAAACATCCCCGGCCGACTTCGACCAGAAACATCCCTCCAAATTCTATTAGCGGGGAATTAATTACTGAGCAGGTTGAATGGTTATCCACCTTTTTTATCCATCTCCGTTTTACCGTGGCGGGAATACTCTTTTTAGGAACAAAAGAAGAGATTTTTCCGTTTTCATCATAGGAAACAGTATAAAAATGAGGAACATATATACCTTCAATCTTTGCCAAACTATCTAATAACCGGTTGCGAGATATCCCTTTGTTTTTAGAATCAATAATCTTTGATAAGCATTCCGGCAATAACTCTTCTGCCTCACCCAAAGCAAAAAAATCCATAAACTCGGCCAAAGGTTCTGGGTTGAGAAAGGTAGTGATTCCCCCGGCAAACACAATTGGATGGCTTTCCTTACGCCGGGAATAACGGAGGGGAATTCTGGCTGAGTCGAGGATTGTGAGAACATTGGGGTAATCGTTTTCAAAGGACAGGGAGAAAGCAATAAAATCAAAATCCTGAAGGCGAGTCTGGGTCTCAAGAGAGAAAAGGGGTGTGGATGAACGCTGAAATTCCTTGAGGTCTCCTTTGTCCGGCAGAAATGCCCGTTCACAAACCGCAAAAGGCAAATCATTGATGGTGCGATAAACCGACTGAAACCCCAGATTGGCCATGCCCACATGATAATAATTGGGATAGACCAGGGCGATTGAGATATTACCACCCCAGGGTTTTATTACAGTCCCCTCTTCCTGTTGCAGAAGGCTCCGGGCATTCTCCTTTAATTTCCAGGACATAATTATCTTTCAGTCTGAAAAAATAACTTCATTGAAATTATTAGATTTTTTTTGGTGAAGTTGTGCCCTAACTCTACCATAAAATTATTAGATTTTCCAAAAATTTTGATTGGCAGAGGCAATCTTTAATTTAAAGCATTCCCGACGTTGGTAAAAATCATGCACCTTTCGAGAGTAAAGTCCCATCGCAAGATATTGTGCTGTTGCTAAAATAGATACCGCTAATTTCGAACTAACCCCCATGCCCGGGGCGGGC
>JAGHDE010000226.1 GCA_021160085.1 Pseudomonadota bacterium
AGGTCTTGGGTTGCTCGGCTTTTAAAAGAACAAATCTCACTACAAGAAACAAGGTATTTATATGAAGATTGGACTCCTTGGGTTACCGAATTCCGGAAAGACAACCATATTTAACGCTCTTACGAAATCAGAAGCAGAGGTTACCGCTTATGCAAGCAACAAGGCAGAGCCTAATATTGCCATTGTCGAAGTGGGTGACGAACGAATAACCCGCCTTTCACATATGTACAAATCAAAAAAAACTACATATGCGACTATTGAAATGGTCGATTTTGTCGGTTTTTCAGAAGATACCTCCCGCGGAGAAGATTTTTCGAATGCCCAGATGAGCCTTGTCAAGAACATGGATGCACTTGCTCTGGTGGTTCGTAATTTTACTGACGATCTTATGGAAAGCCCAACTCCTGTTGCGGATATAGAAACAATGGATTCGGAACTTATTCTTTCTGATATGATAGGCACGGAAAATAGAATTGAGCGAATAAAGTGGAACTTCAAAAGGGGAAAAATGACAAATAAACTGCAATTCGAAGAGCGGATACTCAGAAAGATACAGAAAGAATTAAACAACAGCCGGCATGTCAGTGAGCTTTCCTTTAATAGCGAGGAAGAAAAGGTGATCAGCGGATTTCAATTTGCCACGAAAAAACCCTTCTTCGTTATCCTTAATTCCAGTGAGGAAAACTTCGGTCGCGATAATGAACTCATGGCGAAGATAGAAGAAAAATATAAAACAATCGAATTCGCCGGAAAGTTTGAAATGGAGCTATCACACCTTTGCGACGAGAAGGAAGCCTGTCTGTTCATGGAAGATATTGGTATAAAGGAATCCGCTCGTGATCGTCTTACACGTTTTGCCTATGAAATGCTGGGCTATATTAGTTTTATTACCGTAGGAACCGACGAGGTAAGGGCATGGACAATACATGATGGCAATACAGCACTCGAAGCTGCGGAAACGATCCATTCTGATCTGGCCCGTGGATTTATCCGCGCTGAGTGTTTTTCCTACAATGAACTGATTGATTGCGGTTCCGAAAAAGGTGTTCGTGACAAAGGCCATTTTCGCTTGGAGGGGAAAGATTACATAATAAAGGACGGGGATATTTTGAATATCCGATTCAACGTCTAATATTTAACAAGCATAAATCTTGGTTTTCCTGATTGCCAAAATTGCCAAATTATTCACTGTCTCCAGAACAAAAGTGTTGTAAAAACAAGAAATTTGTGTCTATTTGTAAAGCGTTAAATCAACGCGGCAAATTTAAGCAAAATTATTAACATCAGCCAGAGAGGGCTCCTTTTTTGGAACGACATGAGCTGAAGCTTATTTTGGAGAGTTTACTTTTTTCTTCCGAAACGCCGATCAAATTAAAAAAACTTCACGAAATATTAGCTGATATTCCCCAAAAAGAACTGCGGGAAGTATTGGCGCAATTAAAGAAGGAATATGAAAATCTCAACCGGAGTTTTACTCTCAGGGAGGTTGCTAATGGCTACCAATTATGCACCAAAGCGGCATATTCTGGATGGATTAAAAAGCTGAAAAAAAGCCGTCCTTTTCGATTGGGTCCAGCCACCATGGAAACCCTGGCAATAATTGCATATAAGCAACCCATTATCCGGGCCGAGATCGAAGAAATCCGTGGTGTTGATACCGGAGGCATTCTCCGCTCGATTCTGGAAAGAAAGCTTGTAAAGATAATTGGGAAAAAGGACGTGCTTGGCAAACCGTTTCTCTATGGGACAACCCCCACATTTCTGACCATGTTTGGCCTCAAAGGACTTAACGAGCTTCCTTCTTTAGACGACATTGAGGAGTTGAATGTGGGTTCTCTACCACTTTTTGCAGCAACTTTTTCAGAAAAACCTGAAGAATCCCCTGACAATCAAACTTCTCCTGAGAAGCGTTTATCTTCTGAATCCCAGACCTCCTCTGAGAATCAATCTCAGCGTCCTCCAGTCGATAACAAAGAATAAAAGAACCCAGACTTTAGCCGACTTCTGCCGATAGAATGAAGACAAGAATTCAAAAAATTATCGCCAATGCTGGTATTACCTCCCGCCGGAAAGCGGAAACATTGATTACCGAGGGTAGGGTGGTGGTGGATGGTCGAACGGTTACAAAACTCGGAAGCGTTGCGGATCCACAAATAAACAAAATAACGGTTGATGGCAAACCAATAATCGGAGAGAATAAAAAAACTTATATTCTTCTTAACAAGCCCCGAGGATATATTACAAGCCTCCATGATCCCCAAAACAGGCCGACTGTAATTGATCTGATAAAAAATATTAATATCAGAGTATTCCCGGTAGGGCGGCTTGATTATGATGCCGAAGGCATTATTTTGCTTACCAATGATGGTTCCTTTGCCCATAAACTGCTGCACCCCCGCTTTGGCGTGTCCCGCACCTATCTGGTTAAGGTTAAGGGCCTTCCTGATGCTGGGACCATCAAACCGCTTCGCACCGGTATTCATCTCTCAGATGGCAAAACCTCCCCAGCACAGGTGAGCTTTGTTGATAGAACAAAAAAAAATAGCTGGCTTAAAGTTACGGTTACTGAAGGAAGAAACCGACTCATAAAGCGAATGTTTACTGCTGTTGGCCACCCGGTTCTGAAATTAATAAGAATAAAATTGGGTCCATTTCCATTGGGATCGCTCAAACCAGGTGAATATATAATGGTTTCGCCTGAAGATATAAAGAAGTATATACACTGAAAAAATGAATATCTTCCGCGTAGTTAAAATTATCATTCTTGGATTTGGGTTGGTAATGGTGGGATTGGTAATTCATAAAAACTATCTGTTTCCTCAGTCAAAGGGAATTAGTTTCGCGGGGTTTAAGGAAGGGGTAGCTGTTGATGAGGAGTGGATGGGTATATACTTCAAGGGTGAAAAAGTGGGGTGTTCAGTTACTAAAACCAGTTGGGCAGGAGATGGTTACGATATTTTTGAACAGTCTATTATAATTTTTAATATCCGGGGTGACAAACAACAGGTAGAATATCAGTCAAAAACAACTGTAGACAAAAATTTTTTATTGAAATCATTTGATTGTTGCCTTTCTTCCGGGTTGGTAAATTTTTCCCTCCAGGGAAAAATCAATGGTAAAAAATTGGATCTGACAATATTTTCGAAAAAAACTAAAAGCCATTCTGCGTTGACATTAGAGAAAATCCCTTACTTATCGAATAACATAAACCCATATATTTTCAAACAGGGACTTGCAGTGGGAAAAAGATATAGCTTGTCCTTTTTTGATCCATTTACAATGAAAATTAGTAAAATTCTGATTGACGTGGTAGGCAGGGAAGAGCTTGAACAGGCAGGAAGAAAAATAATGACATACAGGCTTGAAAAAATTTATAAGGGTATTGAAACATCCATATGGGTTACGGAAACAGGAAAAAGGTTGAAGGAAGAAAGTATGTTGGGTTTTACTCTTATAAAAGAAAGCAAAAAGACGACATTGTCAGGAGAATGGACAAAATGCCCGAAAGAAGATATTATTACAATGACGGCAGTATCAACCGATAGGCTGATTCACAACGCCCGGGAAGTCAAACAGCTTAAACTGAAGCTGATGAATATCTCTTTAGAGGACTTTAACCTTGATGAGGGTCGTCAGAATCTTACGGGCAATATCTTAGAAGTCATTCGAGAAGACCCTGTTTTCTGGAAAACATTTTTACTGCCGTATAATAAAAAAGAATTAAAAAAGTATCTTCAACCCACTCCATTTATTCAAAGTGAGAATGAAAGAATAATTAAACAGTCGGCGGTTATTACTGGTGGTAACAAAGATGCTGAACAGGCAGCCAGAATGCTTTTGAACTGGGTGTATAATAATCTTAAAAAAAAACCAAACGTGGGCATTCCAAGCGCGCTTGAGATTCTGGATCTCCGAGCAGGAGATTGTAATGAGCATGCTGTCCTTTTTACTGCCTTATCCCGTTCTCTGGGGATACCTGCCCGTACATGTGTTGGATTGGTATATATAAAGGATGGTTTTTACTACCACGCTTGGGCGGAAATTTTTTTGGGAGAGTGGGTGGCAGTCGATCCGGTCTTACATCAATTTCCGGCTGATGCTACGCATGTACGATTCGAATCAGGGGATTTAGACGATCAAATAAAGATTTTAAGGTTAGTAGGAACATTAAGGTTGGAGGTGGTAGATTATTCATGACTGATTTTAAAAGCAAGCAGATATTTTTTCCTTCGGGAAATTTAAAATTGGAGGGCATCCTTACGTTTCCTCAAGATGTTTCATTAAGTCCGGGGGTAATCCTCTGTCATCCCCATCCTGCTTATGGAGGGGATATGAATAACAACGTAGTTCTGGGAGTAACTGAGTCTCTGAAGGATGCGGGGTTTGCAATTTTTCGTTTTAACTTTCGGGGAGTACATCTAAGCGAAGGAGATTACGACGAGGGAGAGGGGGAAATTATTGATGTGATTTCAGCGGTATCATTTTTTAAAGCAGAGGCTATGGTTGATACCAAACGATTGTTTCTGGCGGGCTATTCTTTTGGGGCCTGGGTTGCTTTAAGGGCAGCAGGTAATGAGAACGATTTTAAAGCAGTAGCAGGCATCTCTCCTCCCTTGGGAGTATATGATTTTGACTTTTTAAAAAATAATGCTCATCCTATTCTTCTTATGAGCGGTGATCAGGATTCGTTTTGTGATGCAAGCGAGCTTGAAGACACCTTCGATATAATCTCCTCTCCTAAAAAAATGAGTGTCTTGCCGGGGACAGATCACTTCTATGGAGGAAGAGAAAAGGAGGCCGGAGATTTAGTGAAAAAATTTTTCTGTTGCTATTTATAACCATGGATTATAAAATTTTAGAAAGTTATTTAAATAAGTATCTTATGGATTTTATCATTTAAAAAACGAAAAGGAGTTGTTGGTCATGAAGATAAGATTGATTGATCC
>JAGHDE010000215.1 GCA_021160085.1 Pseudomonadota bacterium
GCCCAGACCATGGCGCTCGCGCCAGGGCAGGCCTTGCGGGCTTGATACCTGCCCGCAGCAGGCGGGAATCAAGCCTCTACAATGACATAACTTGCGAAATCAAGGTTAATATAATCTGAAAAATAGTTTTGATATTTTCAGAATATCATTAACAAAACGGAAAAAAAAGAATTATCTCTCTTCTGCTTCGCTCGTTTATGAACAGGGAGAAAAAACAAACCGAAGTCAAGGGAGACGAGACTAACTATCAAGCTTTACCCGAACATCAAGAACCTTAACGTCTCCCGTTTGGGGGATAAGCCGGACCGGATTAAGGTCGATTTCTACAATATGAGGATTGTCGGTGAGGATTTGAGAAAAACGAACAAGGTGGTTCCTTAATAAGGTGTAGCACGAATTGCTTTTTATGAAATCTTCGTCCACGCTATTCAGCATATCTTCAGCCATACCTTGAGAAAGCGGGGCAAGATAGCAAAGAAGGTTTTCCTGTTTTTCAACATCGGTTCCCCCCGGCCCGAAAAGAACAACCGGTCCATAGTGTGAATCTTGTTTTCCCCCCAAAAAAAGTTCGGGGCCCGAAGGAACCATTTTTTGAAGCAAAAAAGTATCAATTCGAGCGCCACTATCGATTATAGTGTTTTCCATTTGATGAATGGCTGTTTGCAAGGCTTGTTTATCAGCAATATCAAGCGCCACAGCGCCATGGGCCTGTTTGTGCGTGAAGTCAGGGGAGAGAGCTTTTAAAACGACCGGATAACCCATCTTTTCTGCTTTGCTTATGATTTCATTATGTCCCTTTGCAAAAACAAGCGGCTCACAGGTAATCTCATAATGTGAAAGCAATCGAAACCCTTCCAAATCCGGGGAGACTTGTTGTTTGAATTGGAATGGACTCCGGCCATCGGTCCCGCGTAGCTCATCCCATCGTTCCGCTTTTTGTCTTAACGCTTCGAACTTATAGAGATACTTCAAACCACACACCGCGTCTTCAATGGAGTCAAAAAGAGGGAATTCAACCTCCGTTTTCATCTCCTCTTTTGTGAGCGGATCGCAGAGAAAATGCATGGCAATAGGCTTGTTCACGTTTCGTGACAGCTCGGCAACTTCATTCACTATCTTTTTGATTGGATGTTTTTCAAAATAATCACCCGTTTGGGGATGAAACTGCGACAAAACCCCGCCATCCACTTCATCAAGCTTCATAATCATTTTCATGGCTTTAAAATTACCATCACTGTCGTATATGTTTCCGGTATCAACCGGATTGGTTATGTTGATTACCTTGGCTTTGGGGATCTCTCTAATTTTATTCAAACATTCGTCAGCTAAAGAGGCCAGTTGCATCCCCTCGCGTTTACAGGTATCGGCCGCCATAATCCCCACACCACCTGAAGCAGAAACTATCCCCAGACGATTACCTTTTATCGGGGGAAGAGACAGTGCTTTGGCCATATCGATCATTTCCCGGAAACTCGTGGCCCGCATGGCGCCGGTTTGTAAAGAGACTCCCTCTACAATTCTGTCATCATCAGCAAGCGCAGCAGTATGAGAATAAGCGACCGCATGACTTTCAGAAGATATTTGGGTTTTAAACAAGATAACTGGTTTGGGACTGCGGGCAATGATTTCAAAAAGCTCCCGGCCCCGTTCGGTGCTTTCCAGGTGGAGGACGATTATTCGCGTGGTTTCGTCATCGATGAGATAAGCAAGCAAATCCACTTCGTTGACGTTCATTTTATTTCCTATGCTTACCACCTTGTTTACACCGGATATTTCATGGGAGAGGTAAAACGAATCCAGCCAGCAGATAGTGCCACTCTGGGTGATGATGGAGATATCTCCTTTTTTTAATTTTCCGGGAGGGAAAATGCCAAAGGGAAGGCATAATCCGATGTGGGTATTGATGACTCCCTGGCAGTTGGGGCCGATAAATCTGACGTCCATCTCCTCTGCGGCTTTGGTCAAATCCCGGCTTAATTGGTCATCGTTGCCTTTGAGTTCTTTGAACCCGGCAGTCATGATAACCGCCCGGTTTATTCCTGATTGCCGGCATTCCTGGAGAATGGGGATTATGGTAGGCGCGGGCGTGACAATAACCGCCAGATCTATGCGTTCTTTCACGTCGGTGATGGATTTGTATATCTTGACTCCCAGGGTGCTGGTTTCCCTGGAGCCTATTCCCACCACCTTTCCTTGATAATTGTGGAAATTGAGATTTCGCAGAATTGTCCGGGCTAAATTCTTGGGATTAGGGGAGATTCCGAAAATAGCTGTGCCTTCAGGATTAAAAAAACCGTCCATATCTTGTTCCTCTCTAATTTAATTGTCCATCAATCTTATTTAGCAAAGGGACTCAGAGCAAACTAATCAAACAAAGCTTCCACAAAGTCCTTTGCATTGAACTCCCGGAGATCATCCATCTGTTCTCCGATGCCGATATAACGAATTGGAATTTCCAGTTCTTCACAGATTCCCACAATCACTCCCCCCTTGGCAGACCCGTCCAGTTTGGTAAGAACAATACCGGTACAGCCAATAGATTCACGAAAGGTTTTGGCCTGGGAAATAGCATTTTGTCCGGTGGTAGAGTCTAAGACCAATAATATTTCATGAGGAGCGCCAGGATATTCCCTTTCTATGATTCTTTTGCTCTTTTTAAGTTCTTCCATAAGGTTTACCTTGGTATGCAACCTTCCCGCAGTATCTATTATCAAAACATCAGCGTTCCGAGCCCGAGCAGCGTGAACAGCATCATATGCTACTGCAGAAGGGTCAGCCCCCTTTTTCTGTTTTATCACTTCGCATCCGGTGCGCTTGCCCCAAATCTCCAGTTGCTCAATTCCAGCCGCACGAAAGGTATCAGCAGCGGCCAGAAGGACTTCTTTCCCCTGGGATTTTAGTTGACCGGCCAGTTTTGCAATGGTTGTAGTCTTTCCCGATCCATTGACCCCGATCACCATGATGACAAACGGTTTGGCCCGAGATGTATTCAGGGATTCTTGCCGCGCAGAAAGAATTTCCAGAATTTCTTCTTTCAAATTATCCCTGATCAGATCAATTTTATTATATTGCCCGTGTTTTACTCTTTTCTGAACCCGATCGATCAGGTCTAAAGCGGCCTGGGGCCCCACGTCCGAGGTGATGAGAATCTCTTCAAGATCTTCAAAGGTATCTTCATCGATCTTCTTTCGACCCAGGACAAGTTCATCTACCGGCGTAACCAGAATTTCGTGCGTTTTTTTCAAGCTCGAACGTAATCGATTAAGAAATCCTTTTTTCTTATCGGCCTCGGGTTGCTGGTTAGTGCAGTTGTCTGTATCGACAGGCTTTTTTCGAAAAGAGGAAGAAAGCCTGTTTAAAAATCCATTTGATTCTGAATTATTACTCATTGATTCTCCTGAATAAGATGGCTTGCAAAAGATTGTTTATCCTGAGTTCTTACGCGATATGATGAGATCATAGAGGAAATCATGGAGGCAGCGAGACGATCCTTTGATGGAATTGACCGATTTTACCATTTCAATAAGACGATCAAAAGACCCGCAGTTCTCTTCAGATTTCTCCCCCGGGGTCTGAAAAAGATGGGTGGATATCTTCTTTGGAGCCTGAGGATTGTAATACCAGTTAAGAGCATCGCAGTGCCGGCAATATCCCTGGGAAGAAATAAGAAGACAGCGGCGTTTGAATGTTTCGCTGAGTGATGCCCGAGCTGACTTAATTAGCTTCTGTGTCTGCGGTAAAGTAACTTCCAGTATTTCGGAGACCTCTTTGAAAGAAAACGAGAATAGTTCCTTAAGGATAAAACCAGCCTGTTGCTCGGGGGAAAGCGTTCGGATCAGACAATTGAAACAAAAGCTTATATGTTCCTCAACGGAATAGTTGATTTTCGGGAAACTTTTAAAGGAATCCAGCTGATTCACCAGTTCTGAATCGTTAAAAATTTCTTCCATCACCATATCCTGAACATCTTCAGACCACAACGTATCGTTCTGGAGATGGTGGAGAGAAAGGTCAGCGGCGATTTTGAAAAGCACCTTTCGCATCTTATTGCAATTTTGCTGGGGAAGATTATTCTCCAGGATAATCAGCGCGATATCCTGCACTAAATCTTCGGCTCCACCGTAACTTCCCGTCATTCGCAAAAGGTAAGCAAAAAGTTCCTCCCGGTGAGCAATATATTCCTCCGTTAATTCTTCTTTTGTAAGTTCCTTTGCCATCAAAAAACCGTTCAAAACCAGAAATTATAAATTTATTTGAGGGTACTCAATTTTACTGTGTGACAAACCCATAGTAACGATCATCTCCGCAGTCTTTACGGCTATTTCCTGAGGATCGACAAAGATAACACCAAGATTATTGGCTAACCTTTTCAGTCCCCCCGGCGCCAGTAAAAGCGAAATAACCGTGCAGGCTACCACGATTAATTGAGCTCCCTCATCATCGATCTGTTTTTTCGCTATTTTCATAATTTCTTCTTCTAATTCCGCTGGCGTATAAAAATCCTCCATGGGTAATTTTAATGGTTTGTCGATCGCCCGCATAGAAGTCATTCTTCCTTCACA
>JAGHDE010000035.1 GCA_021160085.1 Pseudomonadota bacterium
CGCGAGAGGATTGCAATGCTTCAGCCTGTTCCCACCGGATAGGCTGAAAACCAAGAAAAAAGAAAGCGAGATTATCTATCAAGGGAGAGGTGCGTTTGAAAATGACCAATCGGCAATGATTCCATAGGGTTACTGTAATATCGGGAGTTTTTTCTGAAATTTTTGAAAAAAATATCACTTCCAACGCTTAAAATACCCCGGTTTTATTTTAGGCGGTGGATTATGGATTAATGTAAGGCTTTACAAAACATCCAAAGGATGCTAAAAAAATAAAAAAAATTTTGCAAACTCTAAAGTCGCCGATTTTAACCCGTGAGAATTCATAATTAATCATGTCTGGTATCGAAGAACAAATAGATGAGGCAAAAGGATTCCTTGAAAAGCAAATTCCCTTTGTTCCCAAAATTGGCATTATACTGGGAACCGGGCTTACCTCATTGACTGAAAAAATGTCAATAGATTTTACGATTCCATACCGAAAGATTCCTCACTTTCCGGTTTCCACGGTGGAAACTCATACGGGGAATTTGGTTTTCGGCTCGTGGAGAGCATATAAAGTTGCCGTCTTGCAGGGGCGGGTTCATTATTATGAGGGATATAGCCTCCAGGAAGTAACATTTCCGGTACGGGTAATGCGTAAGCTGGGAGTATCGGTGCTTATTGTTACTAATGCAGCAGGTGGATTAGACCCCGATTTTTCACTCGGGGAGATCATGGTTATTACCGATCATATTAATTTGATAGGACATAATCCACTTCGGGGCGCCAACATTGAAAAACTGGGCATCAGGTTCCCCTCGATGCACGAGCCGTACCCCCGGGATTTGATTATCGGAGTTGAAAAAGCTGCCAACGAACTGGGCATCAGATTGCGAAAAGGGGTCTATGTGGCTGTTCCCGGGCCCAGTCTCGAGACTGCGGCAGAAACCAGGTTTCTTCGGACGATTGGTGCTGATGTGGTTGGGATGTCCACGGTTCCGGAAGTGATTGCTGCGGTTCATGCAGGAATGGAGGTGCTGGGGCTTTCCGTAATTGCTAATGTTAATATTCCTGAATCCCCTGCGCCGGTCCCGATTGAAGAAGTAGTAGAAAATGTTCAGAAGGCTGAACCACTTTTTTTCAACCTCATAGAAAGATTCCTCTTGGGGTTGGAGCAATGAATGTCGGACACTTGGAACTTGAAACCCTGGCCCAGACCGCAGTGCGGATCGCACCAGGGCGGGCTTGAAACTGACCCCTGTCCCCTGATTCCTCTATTTATACCATAGCAGTTTTGATAGCCTCTCGGCAGGCGCATTCGGTGAAATCGATCCGGGGGATAACTTCAAGCAAAAGGGCGGTAACGTTCTTTACATTTTTTTCCATTACCTCCTCAACCATTTTCCAGGTGACAATGGCTTCAGCCTCTCGCCAGCAGTCATAATCAGTGCTCATAGCAATGGTTGCATAACAGAGCCCGGCTTCCCGGGCCAAAACTGCTTCGGGAACCGTGCTCATATTGATGATGTCAGCGCCCCACTGACGAAACATTTGGCTTTCTGCTTTTGTTGAAAAACGGGGGCCTTCGATGATTACAACTGTTCCCTTTTCATGATATTCAAATCCCAGTTTTTGACTTGCTTGGCAAAGTTTCTTTCTAAGCTGTGAGCAGAAAGGATCGGCCATCGATATGTGGCAGACCTCGGGTCCCTCAAAAAAGGTTTCTTTTCGTTTTGTGGTTCGGTCGATGAACTGGTCGGGAAAAACTAAATGTCCGGGTTTGATGGTTTCCCGGAGAGACCCGACAGCGGTTGTTGCCAGGATGTGAGAAACACCCATATCCTTCATAGCCCAGATGTTGGCCCGAAAATTTACCAGGGAAGGAACAATGGGGTGACCCTCGCCATGACGGGGAATAATGACCACTTCCACCTCTTGATATGATCCCGTGATGATCAGATCAGAAGGGGGGCCATAGGGAGTATGTTTTCTGATCTTTTGAACATTGTCAATTATGCGGGGATCATCGAATCCCGAACCGCCGATTATGCCAATTTTTATCATAGTGGAGCTCCTTTTAGAACCTGAAGACTTGAAATTCGAATTTATTAATTCTGCTGATCTATCAAGCGAACTATAAAAGGAGTCAAGAAGCAGTGTCAAGAAAAATATTGTTTTCCTGTGAGATAAGAAAATTCTTGCAGTATGGATAGAAAATTGGTATGAAAACCAAAAAGAAATGTTCGGGCGGTTAACTCAGCGGGAGAGTGCCATCCTCACACGGTGGAGGTCACTGGTTCAAATCCAGTACCGCCCATCAATAATATCAAATGGTTACGGGAATTGACTCGTGGCCTTTTTTGTTTTTGTGACCATTTTCCCCTTGACAAAACTTATCATGGATCTCCCCGGAATGTGACGGAATATGTTATACCTAATCTTCCACAAACCAAACAAAAAGACCGCACCACCTTTGTTTTCGGCAATCCGGCCTGTTGTTATCTTACAAACAAAATTATGAATACTCCCCTCCTCAGGGCAACCAATTTTCCGTTTGTATTTTTTAAAACTATTATTAAGAAAAGCTTGATAAACTTTTACTTTTTTACAGGATAAAGCTTAAGTTATCAAAATTATACTCTATTCATCAATTTTGTAAAGGAATACTAAAAAATAATTAACAGACCGTATTTATTGCATTTTTATGTATCCCACCTGTTCTACAGTAAAACAGCCCTTATATATTTTCTCACTATTTTATGTTTTTTATTATCAAAAAATAAATAACTTGACTTTGGTCGAAAAATGGTTATTATTGCATCACTCAATAAGGACGGTCTTTATTGAGTGAGAGGTTTCGTGCTGAAGTAAAGATCCATTTGTCAAAAGTGGCCACCTGAAGCTTGGAACCATGTAATATGTATAGAAGGAGGTGTCACTATGGCTGATGGAATTGTAAAATGGTTTAACGACAGCAAGGGTTATGGCTTTATTGAACAAGAGGATGGACCGGATGTATTTGTTCATCATTCTGGAATCAATGCCACCGGTTTTAAGTCCCTTAATGAGGGCGACAAGGTTACCTTTGACATAGAGCAAGGGGCAAAAGGCCCGTCTGCAGTAAATGTCAGTAGCGTAAGTTAGTTTTATTGTTGCAGCCAACAATAAGGGGGCATATCATCAAATTGTGATGATATGCCCCCTTTTATTTTCCGTCAAAACGAATCACACTACTTCGCCTTTTCCCTCCTTTCGGCTACACAATATATCCCGTCGCCATTCAAACCCGGTCTGAGACAGAGATTGTCTGATTTGCATTTCGCCTTGCGGTGATCCCCGGCTTTCCACCGATTAATCAGCCCCGGTTCCCTGATAAACGGCCGGCTCAGGGAGATATAATCTACTACCCCGTCTTCCACGAGGCGCCCGACAACCTCAAAAGACCGCATGCCACCGACCAAAATCAATGGAATATTGATTTTCTTTTTAAAAAGACGCGCATCTTCCTTGAAATAGGCTTCTTTGTCCTCAGAGTTTATCCTTGGCCGGCTGGGAGACAGTCTGCCACCTGATGTGACCATACCACCGCTCAGCTCGATTGCATCGAGGCCGGCATTGGCCAGCATTATTCCAACCTGAAGAGAGTCTTCAAGGCTTAACCCGTTTTTTATGAAATCCCGGCAGTTTATTTTAATCAGCACCGGGTAGTCGTTGCCTACGGTTTTTCTGATGGCGTGATAGACTTCGAGATGAATTCGGGCTCGATTACTGATATTCCCTCCGTATTCATCCTGACGGTGATTAAATACCGGGGAGAGGAACTGGCTAAGCAGGTAGCCGTGGGCGGAGTGAATTTGAACTCCATCAAAACCGGCACTTTTGGCCCTTTGGGCTGCATTCGAAAAAGCAACAACGAGTTTCCGGATATCCTGAGCTGTTATTTCGTTGCGCGGTGATTCGGACAATCCTTCAAAATCAGAAACAACCAGCGGTGGCTGGTCAATTAATTGTTCAGCCGCAAAGTTTCCTGCATGAGCCAGCTGCATTACGATCTTGGCTCCACAGCCATGAACCGCTGAAGTCATTTTCTGAAGCCCATGAATAAATTCATCTTTGTAAATGCCAAGCTGCCAGGGACTTGCTTGTCCTTCCGGTCGGACATAGGCATGGCTGCTGATAATCAACCCCACACCGCCTTTGGACAGATCGGCCATTGTATCGATCAATTTCGGGGTAACAGCTCCGTCATCGGTAGCCATTCCCTCCCAGGTTGCCGATCGAACTAAACGATTCGACAACTTCATACAGTTGATTTTACCGTTCTCAAACAGTTTGCTCATTATTAAAAATTTCCTTTTTCACCCAGCCCCTGAACCCTTATGTTTTCGCCGCCTTTTCTGGAAATGATCATTTGTACTGCCGCGATAAACACCCGCAAATCTTAGTCAGCCCCCTTCTGGAGACCCTTTAAAAATTCTCCCATTGCTTTGCCTGCGTCCTCAGGCGACATATTCTCTATCTGCTTATCTAATCCCTTCTGGAATTTTTTCATATCACCTGTTAACTTTCTTGCAGCGTACTGTGAGCTGATATTTAAAAGCGAAAAGATCGCAAAAATGATGCCGAAGACCATCCAGGCGGTTTTACGATTGAGATTGTGGAC
>JAGHDE010000133.1 GCA_021160085.1 Pseudomonadota bacterium
GCCCCCCCCACAAAAGCACCCAGAGTCGTCACCCCACCAGATAAAGCATACCGCGTTTCTGTTTCACATTCTCCTTCAAAGGTGGAAAAAATTCCTAAGTGAATATGGGGATCAATCCAACCGGGAGTTACATATTTCCCTTCTGCGTCTATCGTTGTTGCCGCCTCCGGAAGACCCCCATCCGCAGCTATCATCGCTATTTTACCGTCTTTTATCCCCAGTCCTGCCTTTACCAACCCTACTCCGGGGATAAATAACGTACCGTTTACCACCTTGCTATCCAACATGGCTTCCTCCTTCTAAGGAATAGATCCTTATATAAATCTCTTGATTTGTCCTTCAAATTTCTTACTGTCTCTAATTTACGCCTTGCCAAACAGACTCGTATCAAAGTCAGGATGAGGCATCAAAGGCGTATACACTCCGGAGCGCATGATGAGAAAGAGGATACAAAAATCACCAAAGAGCTCGCATAGCGCCACAAACAGCAAAAGAGCGACGCTGTGAGTCGTAAAAACAAAGGGAACCGCAAAAATCACTATCAACCCGACAAGAACGACCCCCACCCAGAATACGAAAGGATATTTATCTCTTATGATCAAAAGCGCTGATTCTTTGGCTTCATAGGTGGCATAGGTCATGGTTAGAGTATAGATGACTATCATTATCAGATTGGCGACAATCAATCCTCTCTCCAGATTTACCAGATTGTGTATCTGCATTTCGCTAAGAAGATTATGATAGGGTGCAAGCGCTGACAGAAAAATAGCCAGTGTCACTCCTCCCATGAGTGCATACGCGGTTCGCATAACCGGAAGAAGCGCATTATTCCAGAGTCGAAGTGAGGGGGAATAGGTCATCACAATTCCATCATAAATCATGACACCGAATGCACTGAATCCGGCGAGCCATTGCACTGCCGTGCTGGTAGGGGTATCTATTCCTTTGAGCCTGAACATAATGTGAAGCGCCCCGAAAAGTCCCAGAGAAAGGGTAAGAAAGAAACCCCGGCTTATCCAAGATGAGTTGGGCCGCATCACCATCCGGTAAAAACGGAGCGGCCTTCCAAGGTAAAGCGTGTGGAAAAAGTTTTTCCCCACTGATACAATGAGCCACCCCACCACCGCAGCCGCAAGGCTGAGTTTTCCGGGAAGAAAAAGGGATACCAGAAAAAGTCCACCCCCTACTTCTCCGAGAAAAAAAGCGATTGTTATCAACCAGGCCCACTGATACTGCAGCCGGAAGCCTTGTTCAAAGGTATCTCCCTCAATCAGTTTTGTTTCACGTGTTATCATATAAACCTCCCCTTATAATCAAATTATACAAAAGATTCTAAGTCTCTATCAATCAATGTAGTACACCTTGGGCTCGGTTCCCTTTTCCGGTGAGGGCTGAACTCCATGCCGCGACCGAATAAGCTGCCTTATTTTTGAGTCCGGGTCACCAAGGTCGCCGAAAACCCGGGCATCAGTAGGACAACCCTCGACGCACGCCGGATCCAGGCCCGCATTAACCCGTTCAATACACCCCGCGCATTTGGTAGAAATCCCTTCCTGAAAATACTTGTAACTATCCTCTTCAAAAACAGTAGGCTTTCCCTCCCAATAAGGTGCCAAAGAACCCTTGGGAAGATAATGCCGGTTGTTATAAGGACAAGCTACTGCGCATGCCCGGCAACCAACGCATTTGTTATAATCCACCAACACAACTCCGCTATCCTCATCAACATAGGTAGCTCCGGTAGGGCAAACCGCCTCACAGGGGGCTTCATCACAGTGATTACAAATCTGCGGGGTGAAAACCCGGGTTACATTAGGATAGGTTCCTACTTCCTCCAGCAGGGTCTTAGTCCAAAAAATTCCCCTGGGCACACCATATTCCTCTTTGCAGGCCATAGTACAGGCCTGGCAGCCAATACATCTTTTTAGATCAATAACCATACCCCATATCATTTTTCTGCTCCTTTTTTATTTTCTATCGTTAGTGTCAGCTTATTTATTTTTGCTTAACTTCAGAACCGGGCCCCACTTTCTTCCGGCTTTATATTCATCTAATTTTATCGCCGATTTGGTGTCCGGTGCCGGAGCATTTATCTTTGTCACTTTTACTGCGGCTACTGATTCCATCGCTCCGGAGACCTCATCCGTATATTCAAAGCTGTTAGCTAATAGGGTGTTGAACTGACCACCTCCCTTTCTGGTTATGGGGCTGTGGGAAACCGTCCGGTTGGTGGCATTAGAGATACCAACCGTTTCAGGATGGATCCCCTCGGTAAGAACTGCCCTGCCGGTGAGAACACCGAACTGGGAACGGACCTCAATGGTATCTCCATCCTTGATTCCTTTCTTCTCGGCAGTTTTGGTGTTAAGCAATAATCCCCGGTGATGAGGGTCACGGTCTGCCAACTCCCTGGTCCAGGGGATAGAAAGATTCTCGGTAAAGTTCATAAAGTGTTCCTTGAAAGTTATGGCCCACATATCATATTCAGGCGGCTCATTCCATACAGGAGAAAACTGCGCGTCCGGTATCGGCTGATAGCCACTGGTATCCCATTTAAAAGGAAGCGGGGGTTTCGCATTGGCGATATTTTCCTCCAACTCCTTCTTTACCTGCCACATATATTCACAGTAAAAGGGCTTTCGGCAATCCTTGCCCCGCTTGTCGCTTGAATAGTAGAACCGGTCCGCGGGCTTATCAATCACGTTATGTCCATGTTCCATGAACCATTTAAGATCCCTTTCCGGCGGCCACATATGCCTGGTATGATAACGGGCAATCAAATCCAAGTATTCGGTACGGGTGTATTTTTTCTTGGGATCAAGCGCGAGTTCAGGATCATTTCCTAACTGGCAGGCAAAGTTCCACAGATTGTTCAAATCTCCCAGCTTGCCTATCCGGTCAGCTATCTCTACCAGAACATCCCAGCCGTCTCTCGCTTCCGGATAGAGTGGGTCTGTTACCGGCTGGCGGAGGTTCAAACCTTCGGTCGCGGGCGGCTCGCACATCAGCAGGGTCCAAGACTCCAGATAATCGGTATCCGGCAGGAGGATGTCGGCAAAAACCGTGGTCTCGTTTACGAAAAGGTCGATTGCCCAGATAAAATCGAAGCTCCTCATCACCTTATGCCAAGTCTCCTGATTCCCCGGAAGTGACCACATAGCATTGGAATGGTATAACAGTAAGATGGAGGGCTTAAACTCCATGCCATACTTTTTCGGATCAAGCTGAGTAAAGAAATGGTTCTGTCCCGGGGGAACCCCGATCGGATAGAGCTCCATCAACTGGCTGGTATTGGGCGGCCAGTTAAAGGGAGGAAGCGGTCCGAGCTGGTGAGGCTTGGGATCGAGCAAACCGTCCGGTCCCGGCTCTACCGTCCAGAGGTTATGCGGTGTTCCTAACTGAACTCCGCAGAGTCCTCCGGGAACGCTAAAGGCTCCCACAATCATATTAGCCAAAATAAAGGACTGGTTGTCCATTGCACTGTATTTATGGGCTTGGGCGCCCCGATACCAGTTTATTGATACCGGCCGGAAGGGATATACCTCCCCGTCGATTTCTATGGTCTGGCCGATACAGGCGGCCTCACCAAACTCCTTGGAAATTCGCCTGATGGTATCAGCCGGAATATCGGTAATCTTTTCTCCCCATTCGGGCGTAAATTCTTTATATTTATCCTTGGCAAACTGGAAAGCCGGCCTTACCTTCTCGCCATCTACTTCGTACTCTCCTTCAAGAGCCAGGTCCTTTATGGTCGGGTCGTCAAAGGTCTTGGCGCAGTTATCAACGCTGTCCCATACCAACGGTTTAAAAGTCTCGGTCGTAGTCTGCGGAAAAAAGTCCATCGGCCCTACCCGGGGGTAACTCCAGGGAGCCTTCCCTTTCTCGGTCTTGGAACGCTGAAACCAGCCATCCTTTTTAATCAAGTAGGCGCCATTGGCGTGCCATTTCAGAAATTCGGCATCATAGATCTTGTGCTCATGCATCAAACAATGCATGAAGGCAAGAGCAAAGTGCCGGTCGGTTCCGGGCCGATTGGGTATCCACTCATCCGCCTTGGCCGCTGAAGTGGACAACCGGGGCTCGATGCAGACAACTTTCATCCCCCGTGAGCGGGCATCCGCCATCCTTTTCTGGCCGGCAGCCAGATGGAGGTGAGAAGAAAAACCATCGCCTCCGCCAATCTGAATCCAGTAGTTACAATATTTATAATCTCCCACCCCTGCAAACGCGGAGTTATAAATGCCAGCGGTGATATGATAACCGGCCCCACAGTAGGTCCCTACCACATGAAACTGATTGGCATTGCCGAAGATAAGCGCCCAGGGCCAGAGATCGATCTTATGGAAGTCGGTTATTGAATAAACAAACTCCCGGGGATCCTTTTCGATCATCTTCTTCATCTTATCAGCGATGGTATCCAGCGCTTCGTCCCAGGATATTCTCACCCAGCCCGGATCTTCATTCGGACCTTTTTTGGGATTGGTACGCTTCAGCGGATATTTAATCCGGTAAGGATCATAATGGCGCTGAATCGTTCCCCTCCCCTTGGAACACATCTTTCCCATGTTACTTGGACACGCAACGTCACCTTTAATACTATTAACTATTCCACGGTTTGTCACGTGAGCTTCAATCGCACAGGTATGCAAACACATCTTGCATGTCGTCTTTATCCACTTACCCTCTTTCATACTGTTTGACCGTGCCTGAGTTTCAACCCTCAACTTTTCTCTCAATGTTCTACCCTCCTTAATCTAATATTGTTTCTGATTACAATATAGTCTGTTTCTGTCACCTCTCATATATAAAAAAATGCC
>JAGHDE010000003.1 GCA_021160085.1 Pseudomonadota bacterium
GACTACACCAATGGCCAGGGCAAAGGTTTTGACATGGTCCTACATGAATCAAGGAAATACGGGTATTCCAAGGTCCTGAGGTTGAAAGTAGCTGAGGTTCAGGGAAAAAAAGATATCTGGGGAGCCTGGTGCCATACCAATGATGTGGCCGGATTCATCGGGCCGGAAATATTCAAAACCCGGGAGCAGTTAGTAAGATGTTGCTTAGAAGATATCGTCATGGGAAAACTCCAAGGAGTCTGCCTCGGCCTTGATATCTGCTCGACCCTCCATATGCCGGTCAGTCTGGATGATCTGGACTGGTGCTTAGATAATATTATGCCGGGGAACCCCGCCTACCTGATGTCTCTTCCTACCAAAAGTGATCCGATGCTGAGTTATTTGACCACTGGTTATCAGGATCATGTCCGCTGCCGGGCTAAATTTAACTATAAAGTTAATGATGCCATGTGGGACTTCTTCAAAAGAATCAAGATCGTGGATGCAAATGATAAGTATACCAAGCATTTTGGCGATCCCATCTGGGTATATTACCAGTACTGCCTGGCAAAAGGCGACAAACGCTCCAAAAAGGAGATCTATGCGGCTGGTGAAGCAGCGCTTAAGAGGATTGACGGCCGGGGCGTTCCTATTGCCAGAGGCCACGGGGAAAACCCCTGGGATATGGACCCGGAACTTGATAAGAAAATTCATGCCCTTTACGATGATGCCAAGATTTCTCTCTGGGCTGAGTGGACACCGGAAGCAATAAAAGCTATTCCCAATGCCATGGTCATTGCCACCACTTCCCACGACCGCGAGGAATTTATTGACAACCCCTCCACCGGAGAATCACTGAGCAAATCGGCAGTTGCCTCTTTAGAGAAGCTGAGAGCTTCCTGGGGAACGAAGGTGCCGGATGTCCAGATTGCGATATCCGATGGTCTGAACACCAAAGCGCTTATGGATGAAGGGCATCTTGCCCCCTATTTGAAGACTGTGACAAAGGAATTAAAAGCAGCGGGCTTTACCGTAAGTAAAAAGAACCTGGTAGTTAAAAACGGGCGGGTCCGGGCCGGATATGCCATCGGCGATGTCTTGTTTGGAAAGGCTGATGCCAAGAAGCCAAAGGCTATCCTCCACATCATCGGGGAAAGACCGGGAAGCGGCCACCATATGTTCTCATGTTATATCTCCGCGCCTAAGGCAAAGGTCTGGGCCGAGAAAAAGGTGGATCACGACATTACCCGGGTAGTCTGCGGAATCGCGAATACCGCTTATGATCCTGCGGCAGCGGCTAAAGAGACAGTGAAGATTGTTAAGGACATGACCAAATTGTAATAGTTATGTTTACTCCTTATTTGGTCAAAAAAACCTAACTTTCCACTAAAAGGACACGAATTTCTTCGTGTCCTTTTATTTTTTTTTGAGTGAGAGGATTAATCCTTTGCAAGACTTTGGAACAGGGTTTTGAAAGCGTAAACTACTCAGGCATGAGTAGCGCAACATACCAGAGACATAGAGCTTTGGCAACTGAGAAGTTACAGTGAAACGAGATACAGAATTGTCAAAAAACTGTTCTGGGCATTGAAGAACCTTGGATTTAAAAATGAAAAAAGATCAAAACATAGAGGCGACTAAACATAAAACCCCGCCTTTACCCCAAAAGATAAAGCTATATCTATCAGCTTTGTTAAGTGTCCCCTTTTACCGCTACGGCGAAATTGGAAATATTATTTATAACATCGGCAAAAACATTCTGGATGGGGTTATCCTGTTTACCATGTTTTCGATGGCTGAAAAAGAGCTCAAGGTGGCAGCTTTTTTGGGGGTTATGGTAAAATATGCTTATCCGGGGATATCCTTGATCAGCAGCAATTTAATCTCCGGCTGGATCGATCGTCTGGAGTCTCTTGAGGAGATAAAAAATCAGGTTTCAAAGTTGATCAAGGTCCAGGTAGGCATCGGGATCGGACAGTCTATGGGAGCTATTTTTCTGCTTTTATGCTTCCCACCGGTCTTTAAATACTTCTTTTATGAAATTGCATTTAAACCCCATATAATCGTTGCTCTCTATTTTTTACATCATGTGTTCGATGGCTCCGGCCAGATTGTAGAAGGACGGACCTGGTTTAAAATCATAGAGATTAAGATCCGAAACTGTGACGATGTGGAGCTTTCCAAAAACTTCTGGGTAATATATATTCTTTCTACAAATTTTCAGCTGGTCCTGGGGCAGGTATTTTTATGGAGTGCATTAGGGCTCACCGCCGTTTACTCATCTGACCTTACCGCTCCGGTGATAAATATTATAGTCTGTTTCGGTCTGGTTAGTGTTGTGATTTCTAAATTTATTCTTCCGGTGTGTTATAAACTAAAATTATGTTCCTGAGAAGATTTTTTTGTCGACTAAAATTCAAAACAGAATAAGTACTACAGACTGGAGTTTATAATCCTTGTTTGGGACCCTTCATTTAATTCATTTGTTATGCTAAAAATAGAACATCTTGATTGTTCAATTGATGAAAAAAAGATATTGCATGATATCTCAGTTCAATTCAAACCCTGTAATATTCACGGCATCATTGGCCCAAACGGTTCCGGCAAGTCCACCCTGCTCAAGAATATTTGCAGAATCTGGGAGCCCCAGTCGGGCACAGTGTTTGTTAACAATAAAGACTATAAGTCAATCTCCAGAAAAGACTTGAGCAGAGAGATAACATTGGTTCCCCAGAATACGAGTATCGGCTTCCCGGTGTCGGTGTATGACATAGTTGCTATGGGACGTCACCCCCATCTTGGGCGTTTTCAAGCGCTAACGAAAAAAGACAGGGAAATTATAGCAAACGCGTTAGACATAACCCAGACATATGAATTAAAAGACCGTAATATTAATGAGCTCTCCGGGGGGGAATGTCAGTTAGCGATCCTGGCCCGGGCTCTTGCTACTGAGGCCTCTTTACTGTTACTGGATGAGCCCACCTCTGACCTTGATATTAAACATGCCCTCACTATCATGGAGCTTCTGGGTGACTTAAAAGAAAAAGGTAAAACCATCCTGATAAGTATCCATGATTTAAATATTGCCAATCGATATTGTGATACCATATCGATTATTAACCAGGGAGAGATATTTTTTACAGGTTCCCCCCCAGAGGCATTTTCGAAGGAAAATATCCAGGAAGTATTTGATGTCAACATGAGTGAGATAAGAAACGATTCCAGAAGTTTCCTTTATTTTTATGAATAAATACCACTTAGGGCGGGGATAAATACCATGAAAAAATCAACCATTTTTTTGGGGATCATTTTAATTGGTTTGTTTATCACCCATCCGTTCCTCAGCCAGGGTAATGGAGATGAATGGCATAAGACACCCCTTGACATGGAAAACTTAAAAAAAAGCTTGAGTTATGTCCGGGGAGAAAGAAAATCAGATGAGAGTTGGCCCAGAATCATAAAGTACAGACAAGAAGTTTATGATTTCAAAAAAGATGCTTTCACTAAGGAAGAAAAAACATTTGAAGTAAAAAACAGGCCATTACGCATAATCCCGCATGCGGTGGGAATAAATGAAATCTTATGGGCTATTTGTCCTCGAGAAAGGATTATAGCCTTCAATGAATTTTCCGCGGATCCCGAATTCTGTTTTATCGCCGACCAGGTAAAAAAAAGGGGGCCGATCTTTAAATCAAGACAGACCGAACTGGTCATCGGCAATCGGCCCGATCTGGTTTTCACTGTCTTTTATTCCGGGGCTGATTTTAAAGAGAAATTAAAACAGGCAAAGATACCTTTTTTTGATCTGGGTTATTTTGGTACCATTGAGTCAATAAAAAAGCAGACCCTCCTCCTCGGTAAAATTATCGGGGAAGAAGGCAATGCGTCAGCCCTGGTAAGTGTTATAGATAAAAAGCTTCGGGAACTTAAAAAAAAGATACCAAAAACCGCTGAACCGATACGGGTCTTATATTATGATGAAGGTGGATATATTCCCGGAAAATCGTCAAATTTTACCTCGATATGTGAAATGATAAATGTAGTTAATGTGGGGGCTGAGCAGGGGATCAAATCCTGGTCGCAAATTGATTACGAAACCTTATTGAAGTGGGACCCGGATATTATTATTGTGCCCGAAGGAAGCAACCTTAAAGAACAATTGATGGCCAATGAAGTGCTTTCTCATGCGGATGCAATTAAAAATGATAGGGTCTATTATGTTCCCGGAGTCTATTTAAGGGTTGATTCCCAATTCATGCTTTTAAGCGCTAATCTGTTAGCTGGTATTGTATATGAAAACCCATTTTAATTTCCTTTTTAATAAAGAATCCAGCTTATTTGTTGTTCTGGTTACGTTGCTTTTGCTGGGGGGTTTTTTTGCAATTTCCTACGGATCCTGGCAGATTGAAGTTAACCATGTATTTCAGATTGTCCTCATGAAGTTGGGGTTATATTCCGGTGTCGTGGATAAAATTGAAACCACCATTGTCTGGGATGGAAGAATGCCCCGTTTTATTGTTGCTTTTTTGGTGGGTTCTTCTCTGGCGGCTGCCGGGTGTATTATGCAGGGGATATTTAAGAACCCCATGGCAAGCCCCGGTGTTATCGGTATCAGCTCAGGAGCGGCTCTGGGGGCGGTAATTGCTATTTATTTAGGCTTAGCTGCTAAATCTTTATTTGTCCTGCCCTTATTCGCCATAATATTTTCTTTGCTCACATTGATTATGGTCTTTTCCATTGCCACTTCCCGGGGGCACACTTCCATTTCAACCCTTCTGCTGGCCGGAATTGCCCTCAATCTAATTTTTGGCGCTCTAACCTCTTTTGTTATTACGTTAAGCACCCGGGAATTCGACGTTGGACGGGTAATCGTAACCTGGCTTATGGGCGATCTGAACAACCGTTCCTGGGAGCATGTACACATCGTTCTCCCAACTACTGCCATTGCTTTGATAGGAACGCTTTTTTTTATGAAGGATTTGAATATCCTGATGATTGATGACGAAACCGCCGCCAATTTGGGCGTCAACATCAAGCTGGCACGGAATTCACTCCTTTTTTTATCTTCCCTCATAACCGGAGGAGCCATTGCTGTATCCGGAGTAATAGGGTTCGTGGGGCTCATTGCTCCTCACATTATGAGAGGGCTTATTGGGCCGGACAACCGGAAGCTGATTCCTTTTGCGGGTCTCTTAGGCGCAGTTTTTGTAATTTATGCTGATCTTTTCGTGCGCCTGATTTTTAAAGTTGATCTGAAAATCGGCATTTTAACCTCGTTAATGGGGGGGCCATTTTTTCTTTATCTGCTTGTAAAATACCGGAAGAGGTTCGAATATATGTAAAAAGCTGGCAAGAGGATGATATAATATGGAAACAATGATGGCAATTGAATCAAATCAGGAAAATAATTTTGAGGAGTATTCGAAACTATTTCAGCTCGTTAAAGCTGAAATAGGCAAGGTTGTCGTCGGTCAGGAAGAGATGGTCGATTTAATAATTTATACACTTCTCTCAAAAGGGCATATACTCCTTGAAGGTGTTCCCGGACTGGCAAAAAGCCTTGCAGTAGAAACCTTTGCAAAAGTTATCGGGGGAGATTTTAAAAGATTTCAGTTTACCCCTGACAAGATGCCCAGTGATATAACCGGCACCATGATCTACAATGAAAAGGAAAAAAAGTTTGATTATTATCGTGGTCCCATTTTTTGCAATGTTTTTCTTGCCGACGAGATAAACCGGGCCTCGCCGAAGGTTCAATCCGCCTTGTTACAGGCAATGCAGGAAAAAAAAGTGGACATCGAACGGCTGAGATATGATATACCCAATCCTTTTATGGTGCTGGCGACCCAGAATCCCATCGAACAGATCGGCACCTATCCTTTAGCGGAAGCCCAGGTCGACCGTTTCATGGTAAAATATAGCGTGGGGTATCCGGATAAAGATGAAGAAAAAGAACTAATCGTAAGAAAAAATTTTAATTTTGAGGAATTACAGGCTGATCTCAAGACAGTTGCAACAATGGAAGACATCCTCGCCATGCAAAAGCTTATTCATGAAAAGGTCAATGTCACCCGGAAAATTATGGATTATATCCTCAATATCTGTATTGCTACCCGACCGCCAGAAACCTATAAGGGCGACCATCTTGATACCGAAATCTATAAATATATCAGGTTGGGAGCTTCGCCCCGGGCCACTGAATTCCTTTTGGCCCTTTCCAAGTCCAATGCTTTTTTTCAGGGTCGGAATTTTGTTAATTTTGATGATGTTAATAAATGTGCCGTTCATGTGCTGAGACACCGTATCCTCCTGAACAGCAATGCAATTGCAAAGCAGATCACCACTGATATGATAGTTGATGAAATTATCAGTATGGTTAATCCTTATTAGGGTTTGCGATGTGGGATGTGATTTTATGAAAACCGAAAAAAGCCTGCTGTCCAAAAAAGAGCTTCTGGATATATTTGTGAACCATCGGGTTGATTCCCCCTTTCCCGGGGATTGGGAGAGCATTTATAAAGGTACGGGATATGAATTCTGGTCTTTGAGAGAGTTAGAACACACTGATCCCTTTAGAAATATTGATTGGAAAGCCAAAGCGAAAACCGGCAAGTATTATGTCCGGGAATATTTAGCCGAGAGTTATTTCAATTTAATGATCCTTTACGACATAAGCAAATCAGTCTCATTTGGAAGGAAGGAATTACTTCAGGCTAACATAGCGGTATCTCTCGCGTATACCGCGGTAGCAAGCAACAACGGCTGTGGTTTGATAGCCTTCGCTGATGAAGTGACAGCGTATATACCCCCCCGAATGGGCTGGGATCATTTTATGCAGATTTTAAACGTCATTGCTCAGGCAGAACCAGTCGCTTGTGAGAGGACGAGTATAAATCGAGCGTTGTCTAAACTTGTGACTGAATTACCCGAGAGTCTCACCTTCATTCTTTCAGATTTCATGTACCCTTTTGAATCTGACTATAGTTTTCAGCGAACATTACACGGGGCAAACAAACACGAGGTGAATGCCCTGCAAATTCTGGAAGAGTTTGAGGTTGCCCTACCCCCTGATTCAACGGGATTAATAACTCTTTACGATTATGAAAGCGGGGAACAAATCCTTCTCGATTTGAGTAAGTGGAAAGCATACAATGAAGAGATGAAATTAAAGGTAGAAGATACTAAATATCGATTAAACAAGGCGGGTATTGATTCTTTGGTTATTACCCCGGCAGACAACGTTCCTCTAAAGATCAATGCTTTTATGAACCGACCACTACAACAATTAAGGATATCGGCAAGATGAATTTTTACAATGGTTTTAATAAGTTTTTAACAATCGTTTTTTCAGCGTTTCTTCTTTTCAGCGGTTCAATTTCCGTATCAGAAGCGATCACAAAGTTTGGCGCTAAGACTATAGAGAAAAAAGTACTGGCTTCTTTTGAGTTTGATGATATCTGGTTTTATGATTCAGACATGTCAAGGGTAATTCCTGACATCGACATGAACTGGGTTGCGGTGGTCTTTCAACCTGATCTTTTTGCCTACGCCTTTGATAGCACAGAAGAATCAGGCTTAGAAGACATTATCACAGCAACAGCAAGAACA
>JAGHDE010000132.1 GCA_021160085.1 Pseudomonadota bacterium
ATCAGACAAATGCGGTTGTCCTGTGAAAAATAAACAGTGTCAAAACCAAGCATGAGTAAATACTTAGTCAATTTTCCCAGCATTCTGTCAGTCAGGAATCTTAAATCGTTAGCATCCATTTTAGCTTTAAATCTTGAAAACGCGGGACGATTTTATGGTCACTACCATCTATGTTTTAATTATACCCAAATTTACACCTTTTAAAAAGAAAACAGTAAACACAATTATTAATTCTGGAGCCAAACTATGATCAATATTTCATTTAACCAGGCCTACGAAACTGTCGTCAACAACATTCCTCCTCTCCCGGATGAAACGGTTTCAGTAGAAAACTGTATGGGGAGGGCTACTTCTCAAGACATTATTTCCCTTATTGATTCTCCTTCTGCGGATGTATCTTTAAAAGATGGATATGCTCTAATATCAGAGGAGATAGAGAAAGCTTCGCCTGAGAGTCCGGTGGTTCTTGATCTGATAGGTTCACAGTTTGCCGGTACCCAGGATCCCAATACCCTTAAGGTTACCAGGGGAAAGGCTGTTAAAATTACCAGCGGCGCAGTGATTCCTTCCGGCGTGGACGGTGTTCTTGCTAACGAATTTGCGGTGGAAAGCAATAATAGAATAAAAGCCCTGGCCACAGTCGGAAATAATATATTAAAAAAAGGGACCGATACAACCAAAGGGGAGGTAGTGGTTCCCAAACATACAACCCTTATGCCAACCCAAATCGGGTTAATAGCGGCAGCAGGACATTCGCAGGTCAGGGTCTACAAAAAACCGCTGGTAACCATTATCGCTACCGGGGATGAAATTGTAGCGGTGGGAAAGCCGGTGGGCGAGGGAAAAATTGCTGCCAGCAACATCGCAACCCTTGCCGCCTGGTGTGCTTATTTTAATATTGAAAGTCATACCATTGTCGTGTCTGACTCCACCAAAGCGATTACCCAGGCCATTAAAGAAAATATTGCTGCTTCTGACTGCATCATCACCAGTGGTGGAGCTTGGAGAAGTGAAAGAGATTTTGTGGTTAAAGTATTTGATGAAATTGGATGGAAGAGGATGTTTTACCGGGTAAAAATCGGGCCTGGCAAGGCGGTTGCTTTTGGTCTTTTAGATGGAAAACCAATCTTCTGTCTGCCCGGAGGTCCTCCATCGAACCAGATGGCATTTCTTCAACTCGCCCTGCCGGGGCTTCGTTGTTTAGGAGGGCACAAAGAAAATACCCTGCCGGTAATAGCCGCTGTTTTAGAAAAAGAAGTAAGCGGTCAAAAAGAGTGGACCCAGCTTGAAATGGGATTGTTTCGAAGGAACGATAATTCCCTCATCTTTACCCCCAAAAAATTACCCAGCCGACTTCAATCCCTTTCCAGCGCAGAGGGGATTATAACAATTCCAGAGGGAATTGAAACAATACCGGCTAACAGCAGGGTTGACGTGCAGGTGCTTGCCCATCCCTCATCTGTTTTTAACAAAAAGTAGCTTTAAGCAGGTCTGAATGCAAATAGAAGGAATATATAAATTACCTCAATAGCAAGGAGGGCTGGTACCATGATAGGAAAATTAGTAAGGCTTGAGAGAATTATCAATCGCAACACCGGAAAAACTGTTATTGTTCCGATGGACCACGGAGTAACAGTAGGACCGATATCAGGCTTGATTGATATGGGTAAAACCGTTGATCTGGTTGCTGAAGGCGGCGCCAATGCAGTTGTTGGGCACAAAGGACTGGTTTTACATGGTCATAGAGGCACTGGCAAAGACATCGGCTTGATTTTACATTTATCAGCCTCAACGTCACTTGCTCCTGACCCGAACCACAAAGTTTTGGTTAATACTGTCCAACAGGCAATAAAACTGGGTGCAGATGCAGTATCAGTACATATAAACATCGGCGCAGATGATGAAGCGAAAATGCTTGAAGACCTTGGTGCGGTTGCTGTTGAGTGTATGGACTGGGGCATGCCGCTTCTTGCGATGATGTATCCCCGCGGTTCAAAAATCAAGAATGAACAGGATGTTGAAGTAGTAAGACATGCCGCCCGGGTTGGCGCAGAGTTAGGCGCTGACATAATCAAGTGTCCATATACGGGCAGTCCGGAAACGTTTAAGGAGGTCGTTGAGGGCTGTCCAGTGCCGGTAGTTATTGCTGGTGGTTCAAAGATGAGTGATAAAGAAACCCTGAAAATAATTGAAGGCGCCATGAAGGTTGGAGGAGCGGGGATTTCAATGGGAAGAAATGCTTTTCAGCGTAAAAACCCCGCTCTCTTCATAAAAGCTGCCTGTGCAATGGTACATGAAGGGGCTTTGCTAAATGACGCTTTAAAAATAATTAACAACAGCTAAATCGAGTTTGTTATCAGGACAAAAGCTTTGCAAAACAGCGGAAGAGGATTTGAAAGCTTTTCCGGTTTAAGTTATATTTTAGCAAAAAAACTATGAAGATTATAATAACCGGCGGAAAAGGCCAAGTAGGGAGTGAATGTGACCAGATTTTACGCAGGGAGCATGAAGTAGCCGCCTTAGATTTAAAAGAGCTTGATGTTACTGACCTTTCTGCATTAGAAAAGGTTGTCAAACGGTTAACCCCGGATATAATAATAAATTGCGCCGCCTACACCAACGTCGATGGCTGTGAATCTCAAAAGAAACCAGCCTGGGACCTAAACGTTAATGCTCCGAAACACCTGGCCCGCTGCGTTGAGAAATATGGTGGCCTGCTTATTCACATCTCCACTGATTATGTCTTTGACGGAAAAAAACCCCCGCCTCTTTTTTATGTCGAAGACGATGAAACCCACCCTCTTTCTTATTATGGAAAAACCAAACTTGAAGGGGAGAAGGTTATAAGAGAAATGACTAAGAAGCACATAATAGTGAGAACATCGTGGATATACAGCATTAAAAGAGATAATTTTCTTAAGACCATGCTGAAATTGGTTTTAAAAAATCCCCAAAAAGAGTACCGGGTTGTTGACGACCAGTTTGGTTCGCCCACGTGGGCTTACCGCCTGGGGCTGCAAATTGCCAGTCTGATTGAAACGGGGGGCCGGGGAACCTATCATGCCACATCAGAGGGATATTGCACCTGGTATGAGTTAGCCAGTTTTTTTCTTGCAAAAATGAACCTCCCTCACGCCCTAATACCTTGTTCTACCGCAAGCTATCCTACTCCGGCGGTGAGGCCGAAAAATTCTATTTTGGAAAACCAGCGACTCAAAAAAGCAAAAATCAATCTCATGAGGCACTGGCAGGACGATGTCAATCAATTTGTCTCTAATTTTCGTGAGCAATTAATCAACGAAACAAAGGGGGGGATAGAGTGAAAAATCTACTCGTAACCGGCGGCTGCGGTTTTATTGGCACAAATTTTATCCGCCACCTCCTCGAAGAGTCCGACTTTGCCGGTAAAATTATCAATGTCGATTCGCTGACCTATGCAGCGAATCCGGAGAATTTATCTGATATTGAAACAAACTTTCCCGACCGTTATCTCTTTATAAGGGCTGACATATGTAATCGAGAGAGCATAGCCGAAATATTTGACAAGCAGCAAATTGATAGCATATGCCACTTTGCAGCTGAATCTCATGTTGATAGATCAATCGTCAAACCGGATACTTTTATCCAGACCAACATCATCGGAACTTTTAATCTGCTGGAATTAGTCCGGGAACGAAGCGAGCAAATCCGCCTTTTTCACCACATAAGCACTGATGAGGTTTTTGGAAGCCTCGGAAATGATGGATTTTTCACTGAGCAAACATCTTATAAGCCGAACAATCCCTATTCTGCCTCAAAAGCCGCTTCCGACCATTTGGTGCGAGCATATCACAAAACCTATGGTATTTCGGTCACCATCTCTAATTGTTCTAATAATTACGGCCCCTATCAGTTTCCGGAAAAACTTATCCCCCTTATGATTATCAATGCGCTTAAAGGGAAACCTTTGCCGGTTTACGGAGACGGTCGAAATATAAGAGACTGGCTTTTTGTCCGTGACCACTGCACTGCTATCTGGAAAATTATGAAAGAAGGGCGTAAAGGAGAGACTTATAACATCGGGGGCAATAATGAGCTGGAAAACATCAAACTGGTGGAGATGGTTTGTGACATCCTGGATGAATTCGAGAAAAGACCTGGGAACAAATCCCGAAGAGAATTAATAACCTTTGTCAAAGATCGGCCTGGTCATGACCGTCGATATGCTATTGATTCAGCCAAGCTGCAACAGGAGCTCAAATGGGAGCCGGAAGAATTCTTTGAATCAGGAATCCGTAAAACCATCAAATGGTATTTACAGAACCAGAAATGGGTTGATCGGGTGAACACCGGTGAATACCAGGAATGGGTCAAGGAGCATTATCATTATAGATAGTCAGGGGAGAAATAAAAAGCTATGAAAGGAATAATTTTAGCCGGGGGCTCAGGAACCCGTCTTTATCCAATTACCCGCGTGGTGAGCAAGCAACTCATGCCTATCTATGACAAACCGATGATATACTATCCATTGGCGGTGCTTATGCAGGCGGGCATCAGGGAGATACTTATTATCTCTACCCCTCATGATCTGCCTCGTTTTAGAGAGCTCCTTGGAGACGGAACCCAATTAGGCCTGAGCTTCTCTTATGCGGAACAACCTCGGCCCGAAGGGCTGGCACAGGCTTTTATCATTGCCAAAACCTTTGTTGGTGATGATTCGGTCGCACTTATCCTGGGTGATAACATATTTTATGGCCATGGGCTCCCTGATGTTCTCAAGAGATGCTCTAATCTTCAAAC
>JAGHDE010000153.1 GCA_021160085.1 Pseudomonadota bacterium
AACCAGGCTTGCCCCCAGGAATTTAGCCGCCTTCTTAACCTTTTTTGATGCATCTTCAGGACTTTCAAATTCGTATTTCTCCGGGTTTGTCCAGTTATGCCACTGGTAGGCATCGGTGTCCGGCTGGCCGTTCATGCTCCATTCAGAGAATCGGTATTCAACCGCCCAGCCGGCATTATACAAAGCCTTATCAAGATGGGTATAACCGCTGGCATTTGTTGTTGGCGCAGTTGCAAATTTCATCATTTGCGGTTTTATCTCCGGGTCCCACAAACCCCGTGCAAAAACTGTATATTTCTGGTCAAACGGCTTGCATTGATCGGTAATTTTGTTGGGAAATTCATCGAGTTCTTTGGTTTTTGAATCAGAATAGACCTTAGCGGCCAGGGTCTTTTTTGTTGCCATGACTGTCGTTAGCCCCATTGCCGCACCAGCAGCTCCCAACTTAAAAAATTCCCGGCGGTCTAATTTGTCACCGCAATCTTTTTCCGGTTTGTTGCAGGGGGGGGGATCATTCCGGTCATTCATAACTATTTACCTCCTTAAAATGCTGCTTGTAAAAAAAGTTTATGAATTTCAATTGAGGCTGGACTTTACCCAAAATAAAAAGGTCACCTTGTAAGTGACCTTTTTATTATAGCTGGGGTGGGAGGATTCGAACCTCCGAATGCGGGCTCCAAAGGCCCGTGACTTACCGCTTGTCGACACCCCAGTAAAACTAAATTATATAGCATAATTCATAAAAAAATAAAATAATTATGTCAATGCTTTTGCCACTGAAACAGTCCATTTCCGAGCAGCATAATTTTCAAGCAACTGGTTTTTAGCTTTTTCGGCTTCCATTTCCTCAAAAAAGATTCCAAATACGGTGGGGCCACTCCCGGACATCAGAGAACCCCAGGCCCCGTATTTTATTAAGGCTTTTTTTATTTCATCGATTTCGGGAAAGCGGTTAATAACAGGATCTTCTAACGCATTAAAGAGCAGATTTTTACCTGTTTCTAATAGATCAATTCTTTTTGAATTAGCAACAAATTTATCACTCGATTTTAGTTTGCATTGGCTATAAGCCCAGCCGGTGGAGACGGGGAAGGGCGGAGTTACTAATAATATCCAAAAAGAAGGCGACAAAGTAAGCGGTGACAGGTTTCCTCCTATCCCGGTTGCCAGTGCAGGTTTTTGAAGAAAAAAGAAAGGAACATCAGCGCCTATTTCAGACCCTAACTCCATTAGTTTTGATTGAGTTAATTTCAGCTTATAGATGCCATTGATTCCTTCCATAACCGCGGCAGCATCACTGCTGCCACCGCCCAGACCGGCAGCCACCGGGATATGTTTATCAAGATGAATCTTTAGCCCGCCCGAGATTTTTGCCTTTTTCATCAGCAGAGCTGCGGCTTTAGAGGCAAGGTTATTCCCATCCACTGGAATATTTGTGTTGTTGGAAGTTACCGTAATTCCTTTATTAGCGGGAGTGAGAGTGACGATATCATAGAGACTTACCTCGCACATTATCGACCTGATTTCATGGTATCCATCTGGTCTTTTAGCAAGAGTTTCAAGGCAGATATTTATCTTTGCCGGAGTCAGTATATTACTGCTATTTTTTATTAAGCTCATTTACATATTTTAACCTTAGATCTGCAAGAAGGCTTTCAAGCAGCATTTCCTCTTCATTCGATAAGTTTCCTTTGGTTTTTTCTTCGAACATTGCCATGGTATCGATGGTATGTTTGGCTAAGGGAATATTACGTTCTGACTTTCTGGTATTAGGGTTTTCAATCAACCCTAAATGGAAAAGGGCGGCTTGACTAAGAGAGATTATGAAGCTGGTAAAGTTGACTTCTGGTAAAGGTGGATATTCTTCAGATGGAGAAGTCCTGGTCTGCTGTTTCTCTTTGGGTGCTTTTGTTTCCGTTGGGGGGGCTTCAGAAGCATTATTTTTCTCCTCGGGTTTTTGTTCTTCCTCGGCTTTAGCACTCCCGGTCTCGTTTACAACAAAACGGCGTTTGTCTTTTACATCAAAGGGTTCCGGCTTTTTCTCTTTATTCATTTTTAACTCCTTTTCGTTAGGGCATAAATTAAGATTTTTCTCCAATTTGGTTGGAGAAGAGGGTTCAAGTAATCCTTATGACCCTGTCAACTTTCAATGATTTGTAGTGGGGCTTTCTATGTTTTGCATCTTTTTCCAGGTATAGTGAATTCTTTGAATTACGGTAATATGCGTAAGAACTGCTAAAATCAAAAGAACAAAATTCAGGATGTTGAAGATGCTTCCTATTGCCAGAAGAATGGTTCTTTCAGCCCTTTCCATCAGTCCAATATTGCAGTGGTCGAGAAAAATTTCCGCCTTAGCCCGGGAATAAGAAATCAATATGCAGCCCATAAGAACAATACAGGCAATAAAAATATATCCTGGCTCTTCTCTGCTGGCATAGTACCAGATAATTCCAATAAAAAGAACAATATCGGAATAGCGGTCTATAACAGAATCCAAAAAACCGCCAAATTTCGTGGCCCGGTTGAACACCCGGGCCACTGCTCCATCCAGAACATCAAATAAGCCGGCTACCAATATCAAACATCCTCCTAAGACCCAGTATCCTGTCCCCAAACAGACGGCTGCTCCTATATTTATAATGAGACCCATGAATGTCAAAAGATGGGGATGGACGTGTTTTCCAAAAATTATCCGAGCAATCTGAGAAAAAGTATTATCAAATCGATGTCCCAGCTTTTCACTTATCATAGTTTTTCCTGAGAAATAATTATTGTTATTGCTAATAGAATCACTTGATTAAAAATTTTTGAGAGTTTTTAAGAAGACTGTTTTTCAATGCGCAGAGCATTTTTGATAATTCTATATCTCGTTTCATTTCGGCAAGAATTGTTTGCAAAAAAATCTTAATTCGCTTTTAAAACCCTGTTTCGGGATTTTGCAAAGGGCTCTGATTGTTGTTAATTCTATCTTATTTGTTTGATAACTCAAGTATTTATTTTTCTAAAAGGACTTTTCAGGATTGATAAAACCCAAACATTGTTTCTGATTAGAAATCAATTCATGATGTGAACCTGATCGAAAACTGGTTGGTTGAAAGGAGGGGATAGGGCAAGCAAAATTTTTCCGGAAATTTGGAGCAGGTGAATGCTTATTAATAAAAAAAGCTGTCGATTACTCAGAGTTAAAAGTAATCGACAGCTTGAAAGAAAACAGATGATTATTTAGATTCTTCGAACTCGGCATCAACCACATCACCCTCAGAGCTTTTAGAAGATGATGAATCTTGTCCAGCTTCTGATGCAGCCTCACCCTGTTGCTGCTGCTGGGCTGATTGATACATAACTTCAGCCAGACGATGAGAAGCCTTGTTGAGCTCTTCCATCTTGCTTTTTATGGCATCCGTATCCCCACTGTTTAGGGCATCCTTGGTAGCCTGGATGGCATCTTCAATTGATTTTTTATCGGATTCGGGAATCTTGTCAGAGTTTTCATTTAATAGTTTTTCAGTGTTGTATACCAGAGAATCAGCCTGGTTTTTGACTTCTATTTCTTCGCGCCTTTTTTTATCTTCATCAGAATGTTTTTGCGCTTCATCAACCATTTTCTTAATTTCATCCTCACTGATTCCGCTGGAGGCGGTGATAGTAATTTTTTGTTCTTTCCCGGTTCCGGTATCTTTTGCAGATACATTAACGATGCCATTTGCGTCTATATCAAAAGTTACCTCAATCTGGGGAACTCCTCTTGGTGCTGAGGGAATCCCTACCAGATGGAATTTTCCGAGCGTCCGGTTATCGCGCGCTATTTCTCGTTCGCCTTGAAGAACATGGATTTCAACACTATTCTGGTTATCAGCCGCAGTGGTAAAAATCTCACTTTTTCTGGTGGGAATGGTGGTGTTTCGCTCAATCAACTTGGTGGTAACACCACCCAGGGTTTCAATGCCCAGAGAGAGGGGGGTAACATCCAATAAGAGGACATCCTTTACTTCACCACTCAAAACCCCCGCCTGTATGGCGGCTCCCGAAGCCACAACTTCATCAGGGTTTACCCCTTTGTGAGGTTCTTTTCCAAAAAGGTCTTTCACTAAATTTTGCACCTTGGGGATCCGGGTTGATCCTCCTACCAGTACCGCCTCATTAAGGTCGGATGGTTTTAAACCGGCATCCGACAGTGCCTGTTTACAAGGGCTTTTCGACTTATCAATCAAGTTATCTACCAGCTGTTCGAACTTTGCCCGGGACAACTTAATGTTGAGATGTTTAGGGCCAGCCGCATCAGCAGTGATAAAGGGGAGGTTGATTTCGGTCTCCATGGTGGAAGAAAGCTCTATCTTTGCTTTTTCTGCCGCCTCCTTTAGTCGTTGCAACGCCATGCGGTCTTTACTTAAATCTATTCCCTGGTCTTTCTTGAACTCATCCACCAGCCAGTCGATAATTCGTTGATCTAAATTATCTCCCCCTAAATGGGTATTGCCATTAGTGGATTTAACTTCTACCACGTTTTCTCCGACCTCGAGAATTGAGACGTCGAATGTCCCGCCACCAAAATCATAGACAGCTATGGTTTCGTCTTTTTCTTTATCCAAGCCATAAGCAAGGGAGGCAGCGGTGGGCTCATTGATGATTCTTAATACATTCAAGCCCGCTATTTTCCCTGCATCTTTAGTTGCCTGGCGCTGGCTATCATTAAAATAGGCCGGGACAGTAATGACAGCATCAGTAATTTTTTCTCCTAAATAGGCCTCAGCCGACTCCTTCAGCTTCCGGAGAATCACGGCGGATATTTCCGGGGGGGAGTATTGCTTCCCCATTGCTTCCACTCTAACATCCCCGTTAGATGCTCTCATCACTTTAAAAGGAACCATTTTGCTTTCTTCAGTAACTTCATCATATTTTCGGCCCATAAATCGTTTTATGGAATGAACAGTATTTTCCGGATTGGTTACTGCCTGCCTTTTCGCCACTTGTCCCACCAGGTTCTGTCCATCCTTAGCAAATGCCACTACTGAGGGGGTTACCCGGCTTCCTTCCTCATTAACGATAATTTTAGGATCTCCTCCTTCCATCACCGCTACACATGAGTTGGTGGTCCCTAAATCTATACCGATAACTTTGCCCATTTCACTACCTCCTTTGGTTTCTTTTTATTGTTGTATGGTTAGATGGATTAAACATGTAATTTCTGCTGTTTCAAAAAAAATAATCATAAAAAGTTAAATGTCAACTGCCCAGGTAAATTTTATATGAATTTTTTCCCCCATCCAGATAAAACAGCGAGCAACCTTTTTCTTTTGTTAGTACCCTTCTATGGGGAGGAAGATATTTGGTTGACTGGGTTGAAAAGGGGAAGAAGATATGGTTGGCAGAGTGGTCAGGTTAGCAAGGATGAGAAAGGATTAAATTCCCTCTCGGTCATAGGCGAAAGACTCGAATTTAGTA
>JAGHDE010000210.1 GCA_021160085.1 Pseudomonadota bacterium
AAAATCTTATATTGCGCACTCCCCCAATGATGTCCTCCCGCAGATAGAGGAAAATCGGCGGGAAGAATTTCTTTTGACTTTGATGCTTCAGAGACCGGATACAATTCCGGTTGTGGACAAAGCTGAGGCTGTAGATGATTTTAGTGATCCTAATCTAAAGGCACTTGCTTCTATTATTATAAAAGCATTCCGGCGGACGAAAGCGATGGATTTAAGAAGCTGTCTGGATGATGTTGAAGAAGAACAGAAAAATTTTGTTACCGGGCTGAGTATTAGAGAAGAAGATTTTGGTGACATAAATAGTAGTCTGAAGGATTGTATTTGCCAGATTAAAAGAAACAGGATAAAAAAGATGCAGGTTTATTTGACGCAGAAGATCAAAAAGGCTCAAGCAGAGCGGAGTGAATCCGAAATTATTAATCTGAACAAACAAAAGATTGAACTAAGCATACAAGAAAAAAATTTAAATAGTAATATTGGGTCTTTATTGAATCTATAAATCAATAAAGTATAAGGGAGTATCTATGCCAAAAAAATCTAAAACTGATAAAGTACAACAGCTTATTACCTTAGGTAAGGAAAAAGGGTTCCTTACGTATAATGAGGTTAATGATGTTTTGCCGGCAGACATAGTATCTCCTGACCAAGCTGATGATTTGATGGGGATGTTTGGCGAAATGGATATTGAGGTTGTAGATGAAACCAATAAGCTGAAAATTGTTGAGCAAAAGCTGAGCCCGGATTCAGAAGAAGATGAGGTTAGCGAGACTAAAAATGATCGTAAATCTTTTTTTCAGACAAATTATTACGGGCAACCTGCGGACCCGGTCAGATTATATCTGAAAGAATTGGGTAGCCACTCTCTTTTAACCAGGGAGGAAGAAGTCCAGATTTCTAAATGTATTGAAAAAGGAAAGATGGCAATAGCTGATGTAATATTCCGCACTCCTGTTGCTTTGAAGGAACTTTATGCTTTAGAAGAAAAGCTGATTAACAAAAAGATATCTATCCGAGCTGTTATAAGTAATATGGAGGGGGAGTTTCCTAACTTAGAAGAAATTTATATAAAAAGAAATTTGGAGTTACTAAAAAAAATTCAAAAAATTCATGAGGTTGATGAGCAAATAAAGGAATTGGAATCTCAATTAGGAGGAAAGGGGAGGAGAGGGAAGAAAGAAAAATCAATTAAAAATAAAATTGTTCAGAGAAAGGCTTTCATTCTTAAATATTTTTGTGAACTTAACCTCAACACAAAACAAATTAATAGAATTTCCAATAAGTTGAATTTATTATATGGTCGGATTGAATTGGCAGAAAAAGAGGTGATGAAGTGTTTTGGATCAGTTAAGGTATCTAAAAAAGAGATTGAGAAAGTTTTAGAAAAATTAGGCAAAACATCTGAAGGTGCAGATTGCTTTATAGACAAGGTGGGTGGCAATGTTAAAAAAACAAAAGAAATAGAAAAGATATTAGAAAATGTTTCGAAAAAGGTTAAGCGGATTGAAGAGGAATCTAAACAGTCAATTGCTGAGATTAAAAAGACGTGCAAGGCATTAACCAGGGCCGAGATTAGGACCAACACAGCTAAAGAAGAGCTGATACGCGCCAATTTGAGGTTGGTGGTGAGTCTGGCGAAAAGATATACAAATCGTGGCCTCCAGTTTTTAGATCTCATTCAAGAGGGTAATATTGGATTAATTAAAGCGGTTGATAAGTTTGAATACCAGCGGGGATATAAATTTAGTACCTATGCGACATGGTGGATAAGACAAGCCATCACTCGAGCTATAGCAGATCAGGCGAGGACGATTAGAATTCCGGTTCATATGATAGAGACCATTAACAAACTAATCCGAACCTCCAGACAGTTGGTTCAGGAAATTGGAAGAGAGCCAATGCCAGATGAGATTGCTGAAAGAATGGAGTTACCTCTTGACAAAGTTAGAAAGGTGCTCAAAATTGCAAAAGAGCCTATTTCTTTAGAGACCCCAATTGGAGAAGAAGAGGATAGTCATTTAGGGGATTTTATTGAGGATACAAAGGTTATTTCTCCTGGGACTGCAGTGGTCAACACAAGTCTTTCAGACACCATTAAAAATGTTTTGGCTACCCTTACCCCTCGAGAAGAGAAGGTTTTAAGAATGAGATTTGGCATACAGGAAAAGGCTGATCATACCTTGGAAGAGGTAGGGCAGGATTTTGATGTAACAAGGGAGCGGATACGGCAGATAGAAGTCAAAGCACTCCGAAAGCTTAGACATCCTACGCGCAGTAAAAATTTAAAGGGATTTGTTGATAAATAAGCACCTGATTGGGCCCATAGCTCAGCTGGAAGAGCCACCGGCTCATAACCGGTAGGTCCCTGGTTCGAACCCAGGTGGGCCCATTCATTCGATATAATATAAACATAATATAATATTGGTGTTGATAACAAAGTGGCATATCAATTAGCAATCCATAAGCTCTTTAGAATAGTTTGATGCTGTAAAGATGCACTCCTTGGGGGTGCATCTTTATTTTGTTAAGAGGAGATATGGTTGTTTTGGGAAAGGTAGTGCATTGGAAAATCAGTTAAAATTTTTAAAAGAGTTACAAGCTATTGATAACGCGCTTAAAAATATTGAAAATATGAAATCAGCGCTTCCGATAAAATTACAGCAGATTGAAAAAGAATTTGAACAAAAAGAAAAAAGATTAGAAAAAGAAAAGGCTGTTTGGGGGGGGACAGAAAAAGAGAGACGCATAAAGGAACAACAATTAAAAATTGAGGCCGAACGACTTCAGAAGGCCCAAGAAAAGCTTCTTTCAGTAAAAACCAACAAAGAATACCATGCGGTTTTAAATGAGCTTGAGGATATTAAAAGAACCACCAGTGACGTGGAGACAGATATTCTTGTTTGTATGGAAAAGGTGGATGGACTTGCACAGATATTAAAAATAAAAGAGATTGAGCATCAGAAATGGATACAGGAGTTCGAAAAACGGAAACATTTTTTTGCATCTGAGATCGAAAGGGCTGAGCAGGAATTAAAAGGCCAACAAAAACTTCGTGCTGAAATGATTGAAAAAATAGATTCAGAGGTGATTCGAAAATATGAAATGCTAAGAGAAAAACGCCAGGGATTGGCAGTAGTAGCTATTCAGGACGGATTTTGTCAGGGATGTAACATGAACATTCCTCCCCAGCGGTTTTTGGAAATTCGAAAAAACAGCAATACCATCATGAATTGTCCTTTTTGTAATCGTATTTTGTATTTTGAGGAAAATCCGATAGGAAATAATTAGATTCCAGAGATAGAACTGCTAAAGCAGGCAGAATGGTCGCTCGTTCAAGGATATCTGGACGGGAGGAAAGTCCGAGCTCCACAGGACAGAGTGCTGGGTAACCCCCAGTCCCGGTGACGGGAAGGAAAGTGCCACAGAAAATAGACCGCCCCTAAAGATGGGTAAGGGTGAAACGGTGAGGTAAGAGCTCACCAGTCTTGATGGTGACATTGAGAGCTTGGTAAACCCCCACTCGGAGCAAGACCAAATAGAGGAGCATAAGTAGGGTTGTCCGCTCGTAGCTCCCGGGTAGGTTGCTTGAGGTGCTGGGTAACCAGTGCTTTAGATGAATGACCATTGCCCTGAACAATGTTTTAGGGAACAGAACTCGGCTTACGGTCTGCTTTAGCAGTTAATTTTTTTGGAAGAGCGTAATATTCACCGAGGAAGTTCATAATAAAATTATGTTGGATTTAAAATTTATAAGGGAAAATCTCGAATTTGTTAAAGGTAAACTATCCCGACGGAACCAAAGAGTAGACCTCGATCAGTTGGTCGAGATGGACCGGAAAAGGAGAGAAGTTATTCAAGAAGTAGAAGCGCTTCGGAATGAACGGAACATCGTTTCAGAAAAGATTGCGACATTAAAACAACAGAGTAAGGATGCCGCAATCGAGATTGATAGGATGAAACTGGTTTCCCAAAAGATCAAGGATATTGACATAAACAGAGCTGGAATTGAAGAAAATGTCCAAGATTTTCTTCTCCGGATTCCTAATATTCCTCATGAATCTGTTGTTGCTGGAGAAGATGAGGGTGATAATATCGAAATTAAACGCTGGGGAGAACCTCCTGAATTCAACTTTAACCCCCAAGCACATTGGACGATAGGAGAGGAACTCGGAATTTTGGATTTTGAGAGAGGAGCCAAGATTGCAGGGGCTCGTTTTACCTTGTTGAGGGGGGCCGGGGCCTTAATGGAGCGGGCTCTTATTAATTTTATGCTGGATCTACATACCCGGGAACATCATTATGAGGAAACTTTTCCTCCCTTTTTGGTTAATCGTATATCCATGACTGGTACTGGCCAGCTTCCTAAATTCGAAGAAGACCTTTTTCGCATCGTTGATTCCGAATACTTTTTGATCCCAACCGCAGAAGTTCCTGTAACCAACATTCATCAAAATGAAACCATTGATGAGAAAAGTCTTCCAATATATTACACTGCTTACACACCATGTTTTCGTAAAGAGGCGGGGTCTCATGGAAGAGATACAAGAGGAATTATTCATCAGCATCAATTCGATAAAGTAGAACTGGTAAAGTTTACTGCTCCGGGAACTTCTTATCAAGAGCTTGAATCTCTTTTGGAAAATGCCGAAGAAGTTCTTAAAAGATTAAATCTGCATTATCGCGTGGTGAGTCTCTGCACCGGCGATTTAGGATTTTCTGCCGCCAAAACGTACGACATAGAGGTTTGGCTTCCCAGCCAGGGGAGGTACAAAGAGATTTCCTCGTGTAGCAATTTTGAAGACTTTCAGGCCCGGCGGGCAAATATTCGATATCGACCAACATCTAAGGCCAAAGCACGGTTTGTTCATACCCTGAATGGATCAGGATTGGCAATTGGACGTACCATGGTTGCTATTCTTGAAAACTATCAGCAAGAAGATGGTAGCGTTTTTGTCCCCGAGGTTCTTCAGCCTTATATGGGTGGAATGGAAAAAATCGAGACCCCTGCTTCTTAAGTGTCCGAAGACGAACCCGGTTGACAAATTACAATTCTGGAAGCTTTTCTGAAAGATGGGGGAATAATTCCTTTGGGAGGAAATTTTCTACTTCTGTCGCCGTAGCAAAGGTTAGTATTTTGTCCACGAGTTGACGTGATTCGCTATAAGTAGAAGAACGAATAATTTTTTTCACTTTTAAGATAGATGTGGCATTCATGCTCAATTCATCAATTCCCAACCCTAATAAAACAGGGGTATAAGAGGTCTCCCCGGCCATTTCTCCACACATAGTGACTTTAATACCTGCATCATGAGCAGATTCAACGATTCTTTTTATCATTCTTAGGACAGCGGGATGAAGAGGTTTGTATAAATAGGAAACATGTTCATTTACCCGGTCGATAGCTAATAGATATTGGATAAGATCGTTGGTGCCGATACTGAAAAAGTCGACTTCTTTTGCCAGGAGATCAGCTATGATAGCGGCAGAAGGGGTTTCTATCATGGCGCCGACTTCTATTGATGGGTCAAAGGGAACTTCTTTTGTTTTTAATTCGTTTTTAACGTCGGATATAATTTTATTAATTTGATACATTTCCTCCATGCCCGAGATCATGGGAAAAAGAATTCGAACCTTACCTAACGCGCTTGCCCGCAAAATTGCCCTTATTTGGGTTTTAAAAACTCCGACTTCTCGAAGACAAAACCGGATGGCTCTTAAACCCATAACTGGATTCATTTCTTCTGCCTGAGAAACAGGAGAGAGAAATTTGTCACCACCAAGATCAAACGTTCTGATGGTTGTTGAATGAGGGGAAATTTTTTCAATAACTTTTCGGTAGGTTTGGAAATGGTCCTCTTCGGTAGGTGGTTTAGCCATATCAAGGTAAAGAAATTCGGTACGGTAGAGCCCAATTCCTTCAGCTCCATGGTGAATAATTGAAGGCAGCTCATCAGTGATTTCAATGTTCGCTAAAAGTTTGACTTTATGCCCATCCGGCGTTTCAGATGACAATGGTTTAAATTTAAACAACTCATTTTCCAAATGGTGATACTTTTTCTTTTTTTCAAAATATTCGTCAAAAACTTTTTTTGTGGGGTTGATAATGACTCTGCCTCCAACCCCGTCCGTTACAATAATATCTCCATCCTTTATTTGTTTAGTAGCAGTTTTTAAGCCTATCACTGCGGGAATTCCTAACGCTCTGGCCATTATAGCAGTATGGGAAGTTTTTCCACCGATATCAGTAACAAAACCCAGAACTTTATCCAAATCTAAATGTAGAGTATCGGTTGGTGATAAATCATGGGAGACTATGATTACCTTCTCCACTACCTTTTTCGTATCAGTAGGTTTTTCGCTGCTTGTGAGGTTGTATAGGATTTTTTTCACTACATAATCGATGTCATTTTTTCTTTCCCGCAGATAGGTGTCTTCAATTTCCGAAAAGACTTTCTGTAGATTTTTAAGGGTGTTTTTTAATGCCCAGGCAGCATTGATTTTTTCTTTTCTGACATGATTGGTGGTCTCTTCAATAAGCAGCTT
>JAGHDE010000024.1 GCA_021160085.1 Pseudomonadota bacterium
AGTTATAGATATCCCCAACCTTATTGATATCCAAAAAGAGTCTTACAAAAAGTTTTTACAGAAAGATGTCCCTTCTGAAAAAATGGAAAATACAGGCCTTCAAGGGGTGTTTAAAAGTATTTTTCCTATTAAGGACTTTGTCGGATCTTCTTCACTTGAGTTTGTTAGCTACTCACTTGATGATCCTAAATATGATATCGATGAATGTCGAGAAAAGGGGATGACATACGCGGCTCCGATTAAGGTTTTAGTGCGTTTGGTGATTTGGGATGGGGATGCTAAACAGGGAAAACAAAATATTAGAGATGTTAAAGAGCAGGAGGTTTATTTCGGGGAAATTCCCCTCATGACGGAAAATGGGACTTTTATTATTAATGGAACCGAACGGACAGTAGTCAGTCAACTTCATCGATCTCCGGGATTTTTTTTCAACCACGATAAAGGGAAAAGCCATGTCAGCGGCAAACTCATTTTCTCGGCCCGGATTATTCCTCATCGGGGGTCCTGGATTGATTTAGAGTTTGACGCTAAAGATATTGTCTACGTTCGAATTGATCGGCGACGTAAAATTCCCGTAACCGTACTTCTTAAAGCTTTAGGATATTCAGAGGAATTTCTTTTGAACTATTATTATCCTTCCGAAGAGATTTTTTTGGAAGGAAAGAAAATTATTAGAAAATTTCAACCCGACTCAATTCAAGGGAAACATCTTGACTTTGACATAAAAGATTCTAAGACTGGAGAACTATTGGTAAAGAAGGGAAAGAAGATTACCAAGGCAACTCTGGATAAACTGAAGGCTGCTCACATTGATCGCATACCAATATCGCAGGAAGATCTGATTGGGAGAGTTAGTTTACACGACGTAAGATGTCCGGAAACAAAAGATGTTTTATTAAAATGCAATGAGGCGGTGGATGAGAAAAATTTAGCTGACCTTCGAGAACGCAAGGTTAAATCTTTTGAAGTTTTATTTTTCAAAAACAATGAATCATCAATTCGAGATACTTTACTGATCGATAAAATTTTTTCACCTGAAGAAGCTATTATAGAAATATACCGTCGTTTGCGACCGAGTGACCCTTCTACTAAAGAAGTAGCAGTAAATTTTTTCAATAATCTTTTTTTTAACCCTGATCGGTATGATCTTTCAAAAGTCGGACGTCTCAAATTAAATTATAAATTGGGACTTACTACCCCCTTGGATGTCCGAGTCCTTACTAAGGAAGATATTATGGAGGGCGTGAGATATCTTGTTAAACTGAAAAATGGTGAGGGGACGGTCGACGATATTGACCATCTGGGAAATCGGAGAGTTCGTTCTGTGGGAGAACTCGTTGAGACTCAGTATCGAGTTGGGCTTATGAGAATGGAACGAGCTATCAAAGAAAGAATGAGCCTCCAAGAAGTAGAGACAATTATGCCTCATGATCTCATAAATTCTAAACTTGTATCTGCGGTGATCAAAGAATTTTTTGGATCCAGTCAGCTTTCCCAATTTATGGATCAAACGAATCCTCTTTCGGAAATAACCCATAAACGCCGTTTAAGTGCATTAGGCCCCGGAGGCCTTACCAAGGAACGGGCTGGATTTGAAGTCCGGGATGTGCATCAGACTCATTATGGACGAATTTGTCCAATTGAAACGCCGGAAGGTCCTAATATCGGTTTGATTTCTTCTTTGAGTACCTATGCCAAGGTAGATGATCTTGGATTTGTGGAAGCGCCTTATCGAAAGGTTGTTAATTGCAGAGTTACGAATGAAGTTTGTTATCTTACCGCCTTGGAAGAGGAAGGTCATATAATGGCCCAGGCCAATTCTCGGGTGGATGAAAAAGGCAATTTTTTAAGTGAACTTGTGGATACCCGGAGGTCGGGTGAATTTATCCGGGTTAAACCAGAAGAAGTGGAATATATGGATGTCTCTCCTAATCAGCTGGTGAGCGTTTCAGCTTCTTTAATTCCTTTTTTAGAAAATGATGATGCCAACAGGGCACTTATGGGTTCGAATATGCAACGTCAGGCGGTGCCTCTGATGCTAACCGAGGCACCTTTGGTTGGAACTGGGATGGAAAAAGTGGTGGCTAGAGATTCTGGTGTTGCTGTTGTCGGTAAACGAAACGGAATCGTCAAAAGTGTAGATTCCTTCCGAATTGTGGCGCAGAGTGATGAGGCTGATGAAGAAGAAAAGTTGGGAATGGGGGTAGATATATATAATCTTATAAAATACCGTCGTTCCAACCAGAATACTTGTATCAATCAAAGACCTATTGTAAAGAAAGGTGATCGGGTTTTTAAAGGAGAGATCATAGCTGACGGACCTGCTACTGAGTTAGGGGAATTGGCTTTGGGCCGTAATGTTTTGGTGGCTTTTATGCCTTGGGGAGGATACAATTTTGAAGACTCGATTCTTATTAGTGAAGAATTGGTGAAAAATGATAGCTTTACTTCAATTCACATTGAAGCATTTGAAGTTATGGCGCGAGATACCAAACTGGGTAAGGAGGAGATAACAAGGGATATTCCCAATTTGGGAGAAGAAGCTTTAAAGGATATCGACGAGAGCGGCATAATCAGAATTGGAGCAAAGGTAAAAGCGGGAGATATTTTGGCAGGGAAAATAACGCCCAAGGGAGAAACTCAGCTTTCACCGGAAGAAAAATTACTCCGGGCGATTTTTGGTGAAAAGGCTAAAGATGTACAAGATACTTCTCTTCGAGTCCCCCCTGGTGTGGAAGGGACTGTTATTGACGTGAAGGTATTTAATTGTAAAGGGGTTGACAAGGATGAGCGAAGCCGTTCTATTGAAAATGAAGATAGATCTCGTCTGTTAAAGGATCAGCACGATAAAATAGCTATTTTGCAAGATAGCGCCAAAAGTAAAATAGGAAAGATTGTTGTTGGAAAGATTTCCTTAACCAAAATATTAGATGTTGATAAAAAGGCTGCTATTGTAAAAAATCAAATCATTACAGATGTTGATTTTGATCGAGTTCCGTTTGAAAAGTTGAAAGCGCTTAGTATTAAAAACTGGGAAGAAGAAGCCAAAAGAGATGAAATTTTGGATAACTATAAGGAACAGATTAATCTCATTAATATGATTTTTGAGGAAAAGATAAATCGGATTAAAGGCGGGGATGAATTGCCGGCTGGTGTTATAAAAATGGTTAAAGTAAATGTGGCGGTCAAACGTCGTTTATCGGTTGGGGATAAGATGGCGGGACGCCATGGAAATAAGGGGGTTTTATCCAGGGTTTTACCTAAAGAAGATATGCCCTATTTGGAAGACGGAACTCCGGTGCAAATTGTGCTGAATCCCTTAGGGGTTCCATCTCGGATGAATGTAGGTCAGATTCTGGAGACTCATTTGGGATGGGCGGCTAAGGGACTTGGTGACAAAATCGATGAAATGCTTAAAACTCAGTCGGACCCGGAGACGATAAAAAAGTTAATCAAAGAAATTTATTCGAGCGCTGAAATAAATGCCATTATCGATTTTCTTGAACCCCAGGAGATTGTATCCTTAGCGGAAAAGCTGAAGAAGGGTATTTATATGGCATCACCTGTTTTTGAGGGTGCCTCGGAAACAGAAATCAGGCGTTTATTTGCCTTGGCTGGATTATCAACTGATGGGAAAACCATCTTGTTTGACGGGCGAACCGGGGAACCATTTGATCAAAGAGTGACCGTGGGAATAATTTATATGATGAAGCTCCATCATTTGGCGGAAGATAAAATTCATGCTCGATCTATAGGTACCTATTCATTGGTCACCCAGCAACCGTTAGGAGGCAAGGCTCAGTTTGGTGGCCAGCGCTTGGGGGAAATGGAAGTATGGGCACTGGAGGCCTATGGAGCGGCTTATACTCTTCAGGAATTTTTGACGGTCAAATCCGACGATGTCTGGGGACGAACGAAAATGTATGAAAAAATAATAAAAGGGGATAATACCTTAGAATTAGGGATTCCGGAATCGTTCAATGTTCTTATCAGAGAGTTGCAGGGGCTTTGTCTCAACGTGACGTTGATTGAGGGTGAGTAAACCTTTATTGTTACCTATCTATTATCATGAGGGAAAAGAAATATGAACAAGCAATTCGGTTTTTCAAACAAGCCAAAAGATCCCTCTCAATATAAAGCGATTAAAATATCGTTAGCTTCCCCTGAAGTGATTCACTCATGGTCTCATGGGGAAGTAAAAAAGCCGGAAACTATCAATTACAGAACATTCAAACCAGAACGAGATGGTTTGTTTTGCGCAAAAATTTTTGGACCGGTAAAGGATTACGAGTGTGTCTGTGGAAAGTATAAACGTTTAAAACACAGAGGGGTTACATGTGAGAAATGCGGGGTGGAAGTAATATCTTCCAAAGTTCGACGAGAGCGCATGGGGCATATTAATCTCGCGGCTCCGGTTGCACATATTTGGTTTCTTCGTAGCCTTCCGAGCCGAATCGGATGTATTTTGGATATGACCTTAAAAGAACTGGAAAAGGTTCTTTATTTTGAGTCGTATGTAGTCATTGATCCTGGTGAAACACCTTTAAAAAATGGTGAGTTGCTTTCTGAGGAACGATATGCAAAGGCAAGAAGCGAATATGGCGATAAGTTTTCAACAGCAATGGGTGGCGAAGCAATACAGACCCTTCTCAGAGAAGTTGATTTAGAAAAGCTTGCTGAAGTATTACGAGCAGAAATGAAAAGCACCTCTTCAGAAGCTAAAAAGAAAAAATTTGCAAAACGGCTCAAAGTTATAAATTCTTTTCTTGATTCAGGAAATAAGCCCGAGTGGATGGTTTTAGAAGTCATCCCAGTTATTCCCCCTGACCTCAGACCGCTGGTTCCCCTGGATGGAGGAAGATTTGCGGCCTCCGACCTAAACGATCTTTATCGAAGAGTAAATAATCGTAACAATCGATTGAAACGTCTCCAGGAACTTGATGCTCCTGAAATTATCATGCGTAATGAAAGGAGAATGCTCCAGGAAGCTGTAGATGTACTTTTTGATAACGGAAGAAGGGGTAAAGTGGTGACTGGTCGAAACAGACGCCCCTTAAAATCTCTCAGTGAAATGTTAAAAGGGAAACAGGGGCGCTTCCGACAAAATTTATTGGGAAAAAGGGTGGATTATTCCGGACGGTCAGTTATTGTTACTGGCCCAGATTTAAGACTCCATCAATGCGGGTTACCCAAAAAGATGGCTTTGGAACTTTTCAAGCCCTTTATTTACAACAGCCTTATCGAAGAAGGTTATGCTACCAATATAAAAAGCGCCAAAAAATTGGTGGAGAAGGAAACCTCAGAAGTATGGGGTGCATTAGAAGAGATAGTTCATGAACATCCGATCTTTTTAAATCGAGCACCTACATTACATCGTTTGGGTATTCAGGCCTTTGAGCCGATCTTGGTTGAGGGAAAAGCTATTCAAGTTCATCCTCTTGTATGCTCAGCTTTTAATGCTGACTTTGATGGAGATCAGATGGCTGTTCATGTTCCTCTGTCCATTGAAGCTCAAATCGAGGCCCGCGTTCTCATGATGTCTACAAACAATATTCTTTCTCCAGCCAATGGAAAACCTATTATTATTCCTAGTCAAGATATCGTATTGGGACTCTATTATCTTACTTTGGAAAAGGGAATAGATAAAAGTGAAAAACAAGGGAATATATATTCCACTCGCCTGGAAATACAGCAGGATTATGATAAGGGAATCCTCTCCCTCACTGATTATGTTAAAATAAATGAATCAGGATTGATTGCCCATAAGTCAGGTGATTTGTCTTTAAAGACAAAGGGTTCTCTTAAAGACAAAATTCTTTCGTTGACTGTGGGTCAAATTCTCCGTAAAGGCTGTTTCTTTTCTTCTCCCTTGGAAGTGCGAATAGCTTATGACCAGGGGGAAATGAATATCCATGATAAAATCACTTTGGTAATAAAAGGAGAAAAAGTTGATACTACGGTTGGTCGAGTAATTCTTAGTGAAATTGTACCCGAGGAGATACCTTTTAAGGTCATTAACCGGGTAATGGACAAGAAGGAGACGGCTAATCTCATAGACCAAAGTTACCGGTTTTGTGGAAATAAAAAAACAGTTATTCTGGCGGACAAATTGAAAGATTTGGGGTATCATTATGCTACTCAGTCTGGAATCTCAATAGCTGTCTCGGACATGAATATTCCTAAACGGAAAAAGGAACTTATCTCCAAAGCGGAAAAAGAAGTTGGAACAGTTCAGAAGCAGTATAAAAATGGTCTTATAACCGACGGGGAACGATACAACAAGGTAGTAGATATATGGGCTCAAGTCACAGAAAAGGTGGCTTATGAAATGCAACAAGAACTCTCGGTCGAACAGGCGGTTAATAAAAAGGGGAAAAAACGATTAGGAGCTGATATTAACCCAATTTTCATGATGGCGGACTCAGGTGCTCGGGGAAGTGCTCAACAAATTCGCCAGTTGGCGGGTATGCGTGGATTGATGGCCAAACCTTCCGGCGAGATAATCGAAACTCCCATAACAGCTAATTTCAGAGAGGGACTGAACGTACTGCAGTATTTTATTTCTACTCATGGAGCCCGGAAGGGATTGGCAGATACTGCGCTTAAAACAGCGAACTCAGGATACTTAACGCGCCGTTTAGTCGATGTTGCTCATGACGTAATCGTTACCGAACATGACTGTGGAACGTTTGAAGGAATTTATGTTACTCCTTTGATGGAAGGGGGTGAGGTGGTAGAATCCATCGGGGATAGGATTCTCGGCCGGGTTGCCCTCGATGACGTAAGAGATCCCTACACGCAAGAGATTATTGTTAAGGCTAATCAAGAGATTAATGAAGCCTTAATGAAAAGGATTGAAGAAGTTGGAATTGAAAGGGTGAAAATAAGGTCGGTGCTTTCCTGCCGTGCAAAAAAGGGTACATGCAGTTTATGCTACGGCCGCGATTTAGCCACCGGGGAAATAGTCGACATTGGAGAAGCTGTGGGCGTAATTGCGGCACAATCAATTGGAGAACCAGGCACCCAGCTGACTATGAGGACGTTTCATATTGGTGGAACAGCAAGTCGAAGAGTCGAGCAAACAACAATTAAGTCTGATATTTCCGGACAGGTTAAATTTTTTAATCTCACAACTGTAAACAGTGGAGATGGTAAGCTTGTAGTCATGAACAGGAATGGGCAGATTATTATCGAAGGTAACGGGAGAAGGGAGCCCCATTCGATTGTCTATGGAGCGAAACTGAACGTAGAAAACGGGAGTATAATAGAACCTGATGCCTTGATTGCTGAATGGGATCCTTATACCATCCCCATCTTAACGGATATTCCTGGCAAGGTTAAGTTGCATGATATTATTGAAGGTGTGACAATGGAAGAAACGGTGGACCAAGTAAGCCAAAAGGCCACCAAAGTTATTGTAGAATCAAAGGGATTAGATTTGCAACCTCAGATAATCATAACGCCTCCCGAAATGACCTTTGCCGGTTCGGTTGAAAAAGGTATTGTAAATATCTGGGATGAGTTTCTTGGCCCTGATACTGAAATAGCAACCACTTTAGCTCGCTTACCAAAAAAAGTTCATTTTTCTCCCAAACTTAAAACAAAAATCCGCTATGACTCGTCGGATAAACTTCTTATTTTAATAAAAGGGGTTATGAATAAAGGAGAATATGAAACCTTAATTTCTTTATCTTCAGATAAAGAGTATCAAAAAGCGATAACCACTCTTTTTTCCCAGGGACGGGATAGGGTGGAGTCACTCACCGGATACAGTCAAAAAGAGTTTTTAGACAATCCAAAATTCTTTTTTAAGGTTATCAAACCAGCGGATTTGGAAAAGGTCATTAGGTATATGCATGGTAGTTCTCAAAAGGCTATTGAGTTCAAATTAGTATCTCGAGAAGGGAAGACAATAGAATTTTCTTTGGGGAGAGGTGATAGTTCTGTGTTTCTTAAGGCATTGCCGGAAGGTTTTGCCTCTTTGCCTAAATCGCTACAAGAAAAAATTCGTTATGATTCTTCAAAAAAGATTTTTAAATTAAAAGGATGTTTGACTGATACAGAATATAGCGATTTACTTTCTCTATCATCGAAGAGTGATTATAGAAAAGCAATAAAAGATATCTTTGAACAGGAAACAAAATGGAATATTAAAGGCAAGGAGCGTCGTTATTTTATCCCGGTGGGGGCTAATATTTTAGAAGTGCCAAAGACTACAGTTGAAGAGTATAGGATGGATGGCAAGATGAGGAAAGTTTATTCGACTGTTGAAAAAAATATCACTGGCCTTATTAAAAGCGAAGAAAAGATAGTAGAAGGCGAACCGATAGCAAAAATTCCTCGGGAGACAACTAAAACCAAGGATATCACGGGAGGACTGCCTCGTGTGGCTGAACTTTTAGAAGCTCGAATTCCAAAAGAGGTAGCTTCTATTAGCGAAATTGACGGTATTGTGTCATTTGGAAAAGATGTAAAGGGTAAAAGGAGAGTTGTTGTTACGCCGGAAATAGGAGATGAAAGAGAATATCTTATCCCCAAAGGTAAACATATAAGTGTCCACAGTGGTGATGGAGTGAAGGCTGGTGAACCTTTAATGGATGGTTCGCCTGATCCATCTGATATTCTTAATGTGAAAGGGGAACAGGAGCTGGCTAAATACTTGGTTGATGAAGTTCAGGAAGTTTACCGTCTTCAAGGAGTAAAAATTAATGACAAACATATAGAGATCATCGTTCGCCAGATGCTTAAAAAAGTAAAGATTAAGAATGAAGTGGGAGACACAAAATTTTTAGTAGGAGAACAAGTAAACCGGACTCAATTTGAAGAAGAAAATGCAAAAGTACAAAAGCAGGGGGGGGAACCAGCTCATGGAGAACCCGTGTTGCTTGGAATTACTAAGGCTTCTCTTAATACTGATAGCTTCATTTCTGCGGCGTCTTTCCAAGAGACGACCCGGGTTTTAACCCAAGCGGCGATTGAAGGTAAGATAGATTATTTAAGGGGATTAAAAGAAAACGCGATTATGGGAAAACTAATACCAGCGGGGACAGGAGTGAGCAGATATCAATCTTTGGGGATAGAAACAGAAGAGAAACAAGATTTATTAGAAAAGGAACCTGAAGAAAAAACGTTTACTGAGGAGAATCTCGATGCCTACAATTAACCAGTTAGTGAGACAGGGACGAAAAAAAGTTAAAAAAAAGGTTAAGACTCCTGCTTTGGAATCTTGTCCTCAAAAAAAAGGTGTATGTGTCCGAGTTTATACTACTACTCCCAAGAAGCCAAATTCAGCATTGCGTAAAGTAGCAAGAGTTAGGCTCACTAATGGAATGGAGGTAACGACCTACATTCCTGGAGAAGGGCACAATTTACAGGAGCATTCTGTAGTTCTCATTAGGGGGGGGAGAGTAAAGGATTTGCCTGGTGTTCGTTATCATATGGTCAGAGGAACTCTTGATGCTATTGGAGTTGAGGGTCGCAAGAAAAGCCGTTCTAAGTACGGAACAAAAAAATCGAAATAACAATTTAAAATATATTTTTAAATTGTTACAAATAAGCGTAAGCTAATTTCTACCGTTACTAATG
>JAGHDE010000263.1 GCA_021160085.1 Pseudomonadota bacterium
GTATAACTTTTTTCCCCATTTTTTTCTCCTGACAGCTTAGCCGCTTTAATTTTTAGAACCAACCGTTAACCCTTTGTATAATAAAAATTCTTGAAAAATTTGTCGAATAATGCAAATATTTATAAACTAAATTTCAAAACCGGCAACAAAAAACTGGGGATGTAGCTCAGTGGGAGAGCATCGCGTTCGCAACGCGGGGGTCGTGGGTTCGAATCCCATCATCTCCATTTTTCCATGGTCGCAACTTTATAGAAGCAGAAATAATTGCCTTAGAAAGACCATTTTCCAATTGCAGAGGGAATAGAGTGCTATGGATGGGTAGGGCAGGCACTGCATTCTTTTGAATAGACAATTTTTTAGACCGAGGAAGACTATTCTTTTGTTTTTTGATACACCACAAACTCTTTTTCCCAGGAATCAATTTTTTCTTTAAAATCTTTGGCGATTCTATCTAAAGTGCCTTTAAGCAAAAAACACATCCCTTCTTCAATATCTTCACACAATGAATTTAATGCCTGAGAGGCATTCTCTATTTCTTCCACAAACGGATTAAGATTCGACTTAAAAAAAGAAACTTCTTTTTCCATTACCGCTTCCCCCCTTTATTGTGGTGTATAAAATGTGTTATTTCTTTTATGCTTTTAACTTAATGCTCGTTATTCCAAAGAATCGGTCCTTTCCTCCCCCCCTTTATTTAGGGATTCCTTTATTATGCGGATAACTGTTTTTCGGGCATATTCATCTTTTATCTTTTCATATTCCAACTCGGCTTTTTTTAAATTTTCCTCTGTTTCCGCGAGAAGTGTGGGTAATTGAACGTATTCTTCTTCATTAAACCAGTCCCGATTTTCCTGGGCAATTTTTAAAAGTTGAGCCCTTCCCTGTAAATGACCTACCATATTGGTAATAGCATATAATTCTACTCTCAGTTCATCGAATCCACTCTTTTTATCAGATGATTTTTTATCCGAAATCAAACTTTTGGCGGATTTTTCTTCGGGAATGATAATATCTTTTAACGGCTTATAATAATAAAAAACGATTAATATTAAAATGAGGATGATAACAATTGATATTCTTTGCATAAATTTTACCTTTTATAATGAAAGTTTATAATTAACGATTGATTAGCAAGATAATAATACCGAAAGGTTCCATTATCATCAGAGAAATTATCGCATAAATTTTATACCACAAAAAACATCTCTTAATCAACGTAATAAATAGCTAAACCACCTGAGTGGCTTGTTTTATTAAGGCGCTTAAGCGCGGGAATTCCTTTCTTTGTTCTAAAGCTGAATAAAGATACTGAACCCCAGCAGGAATGTACTGCTTAAACCATGGTTTTCCTTTTACCAGAGAAAGAAAAGAGAATGCCCCCAGAGCCTGCATATTACGCTGAAGCCCGGTCAAGGTTAAAACTTCATAAAACTGCTCATGATCTTTGATTTTGAGCCCTTCCCTCCCCAGTTTTTCCAGATAGAAGAGGATAAGCTTTTTTCGAGTCTTCTCTGATAGAACTACATAAGCATCCTTGAGTATCGATACCAGGTCATACTGAAGCAGCCCTTTTCTTCCTCCCTGAAAATCGATAACCCTGATTTCCCCATTTTTGATCATTATGTTCTGAGACTGGAAATCCCGGTGCATAAAATGGAGAGGCTCTTTAGCGACCTTTTTTGCTAATGCCCTGAATTCCTGCGCAAGTTTTTCTTTGTCGGAAATTGAAATACCACAATATCTTTCAATAAAATATTCCTGAAAATATTTTGTTTCTTTTCTTAAAGCGTGATAATCAAATATTCGAAGATTGAGATGGCTGCATTTTCTGCCTCCTTTTATCTGCATATGAGTTAGGATTGCAAGTACTTTTTTATACCAATAGAGGGTTTCTGCTTCGGATCTGCTGGTTTGAAACTTGTCATAAAGGCTTTCATCACCTGCGTCTTCCATAAAAAGGAAACATTTTTCCAGGTTGGCATCATATATTTCAGGAACACCAATGCTGATGTTACTGAGAAATCTATCTATCTCAAGGTAATTTTCAAACTCCCGGTCCCCTGGTTGAGAAAGCATAAGGATAACAGTGCGTTTGCCTTGTTTAATCCGATAAAAACTTCTATCAGACCCCCCCCCGGAAATCAACGTTACACTTTCCGGGGATCGCAGGTATTTTTCGTACAGCTTTTCATCTTCCCTGAAGACACGGAAAAGAATGTCATTCTGTTTAGCGGGGGATTCTGTATTCCCAGGTCTCATCAATTACTCCATTTTCCAGACAAGTTCCTTCTTTCACCACACTATTATCCCAAACCACGCAATTTTTCAAAAACGCGTTTTTTTTCACCAGGCAATTTTGGCCTAAGGAGACAAATCCTTCTAAACGGGCGCCGGATTCGATTATGGATCCTGACCCATTATATATGCCTTTTTGTCTGCTTTTCCCCATTTTCCCACTGACCAGGATATCCTGGTGCGCCTGAAGATAAGAAGAGGGGGTTCCGATATCAGTCCAGTATGTTTCTTTAACAACATGTCCAAGGACAGAGCCGGGGTTTTGTTCTATTAAATTAAGATATACTTCAATAATGTTACCGGATTCCACTCGAGGGACCAGATTTAAAATTTCAGGATTAACAACGCTGATACCCGTAAAGGTGAGATTTTTATCTTTCCCAGGTCGGAAAGCCCCCCGCTTTTCCCAAAAATCAACAACCGCTTTATTGGGAGACAGACAAACATTGTTTTTCGAAGGATAATCACAAAGCGCTAATGTTACCATTGCTCCCTGGCGGAAATGAAAGGCAATCAGTTTTTCAAGATTAATTTCTGATAGAATATCTCCATTGTGAACCAGGAAGGGGCCTTCATCAGAGAGAAATTCACGCATGGCTCGCATTCCTCCACCGGTTCCCAAAATTTTATCTTCCCGGGAGATGGTTATTTTCACCCCCCATTGGGAACCATCTCCCAGGCAGGTTTCCATTCTATCCGCCCAATGGTGAGTATTCACCCCGATTTTTCTAATGGACGCTTTTTTTAACTGTTCGATTGTATAATCAATGACTGGCCGACCAAGGATGGGCATCAGGGGTTTGGGACACCGATCCGAGAGAGGTTTTATCCGGTTGCCAAATCCCGCTGCCAGAATCATAGCTTTCATTTTGTTTTGCAACTATAGATAGTTAGAACAAGTTTTAAAATTGATGCAATGAAGAATTACTATACCATGCCAGTTTAATCTGGCAAGAGGGAAAGTCAGTTGAAGCAGATATCTTGAGAAGCTGTTAAAAAAAACTTTTTGAAAACTTTTTATTTGGACTTAACAGTCGTTTGAATTAAACTTATTGTTTGACAAAAAACAGGATGAAATTTTATCATTGTTTAACTGCTCTTTTTTTAAGATTTTTCTGGTTGGACAAAATTAAATGTTTTTGAATAGATTATCCCGAAACAGCACATCAAACGTTTTCCCCCTTGGACTCCTGGTTTGTTTTTTAATTCTTTGCGGCTGCGCCATGAATCCCGCCAAAAAACAGAGGGAGTTTATGATCGTATCTGAGGAAAAGGAGTTCAAAATTGGCCAGAAGGTGGATAAACAGGTTCGGGAGGAGATGGACGTTTACCTGGAACTTCCCGAACTGCGTTCTCTGGTCAAAAAAGTTGGGGAAAATATTGGTGGAAATAGTGACCGGCCAAATCTTATCTACCGAATTGAGATCATCGACTCCCCTGATTTCAATGCTTTTGCTGTACCGGGTGGATTTGTCTATGTTTACCGGGGATTGCTGGAAAGGATGAACTCAGTAGATGATCTGGCATCGGTCTTGGGGCATGAGATTGGCCATGTGGCGGCCCGTCACTCTGCTGCCCAGATCTCGAAAAACCAGCTTATGAATATTGGCCTTATAGGCCTCTCGGTAGCCACCAAGGGGGCGGTTCAGAATTACGGCCAGTTCATCAATATAGGGGCTGCGCTGGCTTTTAACAAGTTTTCTCGGGATGATGAAAGGGAGGCGGATTACTTTGGAATGAAATATATGACCCTGGCTGGTTATAACCCAAAGGCATCCATTGATGTAATGAAGCAGATTAAACGACTTGAAACCAAAGAACCAACAACCGTTGAAGGCTGGTTTATGACCCACCCGCCTACTGCAGAAAGACTTATGAACCTGAATCACGAAATTGAGGAAATCCGCTTAGAACAAGTCGAGGCTCTGGATCGTCCCCTGCAAAGAAACCAGTATGTAAAATTACTGGACGGATTGGTGGTGGGAGAATGGAATGGCAATGAACTTATCCGGGGAGACCGCTATTACAACAAGGAATTTCTTTTGAGCCTCAAGATGCCCGCAGGGTGGCGGGCTCGGATAAACAGCAAAGATTACACTGCTGTTTTTGCCAATCCCAAGAAAGAATTTATTGCCTATTTTGACATTGAGCCCTTACGAACCCGAACAACCACAACTGACTATTTTAAAGATTTTGATAAGCAACTAAAGGGCTTTGGCCTCCGGAAGGTCAAAGACGTATCAACAGATCGAGTGTTAGCTCACGGAGCGTTGATGAGTGTTTATTCCGGGTATGATAGAAGCGGGGGATCCATCATGGTAGAAGGAATCGCTTTTGTTAAAGACGCCGACGGGTATTCTCTAATCGGTTCCTGCAAGAAGGGTGATTTTGAAGAGTTTCGACTGCAGTTAGAGTCAATGGTGGAAAGCCTCCAGTTTATCCCCCAGAGAGAAGCCGATCAATTTGAACCTCCCCGCCTCCGAATTCATACGGTAAAAAAGGGGGAAACCTGGGAAAGCATCACCCAAAAATATTTTAACTCCCCGGAGGGGAAGGAAAAACTGGCCGAATATAACGGATTCGAAGATTTTCAGGAGCCCCCTTCCGGCATCCTTATTAAAATTCCCCCCTCCTTGCGTTTCTAAAGATTCGATTTAGCACACTGTCATATGCTTGCTTCAAGCATACGCCGCAGTCCGGTTAAAGGCGTTGCGGAGGCACTCTTCCATTTGAGCAACTTCTTTATCTGTAAGCTGCTCAAACCTGGCCTTGCGCTTGTTTTTTGGCAGTCGTCCATTGTTCTCAATGCACACTCGAATAAAAAGATCGATGAGCCGATCCGGCATGTCTACAATGTCCCTTATGGCAAGTTTGACCCTGTCATAATCGAGAATAAAATTCAGTTCTGACACAAGCTCATTCTCAATGGTATCATGGATAAAGCCAAAGAGGCGTTCGGCTATAGCTGTCATGTCGATATACTTGTAGTGTATGGCAGTTTCATTCTTGACCGCCATACTTCCATCACTGTCCAGTTCGTAATCTAACAGCGGCAACAGAGGTCCTGAGAAGAGCTCTAGAGCTTCGTCGTATTCCTTAATCTTGCGGAGCATTGTAGCCGAGATCGGAAAGATGAAACCCTTCGGAGTAAACTGCTTTTTTGCCAGAATGTTGTGAATCAGAAACCGATGAATGCGTCCATTGCCGTCATCAAACGGATGCATAAATACGAACCCAAACGCTATTGCCGCAGCAGTGATGACAGGATAAACTTCGGAAGACATCATGTGTGTATACGCATAGAACATGCCATCCATGAGCTCCGTAATGTCTTCCGGTTTGGGTGCGACAAAATGAACCAGCTCGTTACCGAAACTCACTGTTTGTCCAACATAGTTCTGATCCGTACGAAAGTCGTCGTTGGCAAAACGTTCATCAACCGTTGCATGCTGAA